>NZ_JBPCXO010000146.1:0-11793 GCF_051008435.1 Endozoicomonas sp.
ACTGTCGGGTATCCGGCTCATTGAGAGTGGCTTGTAAATAGGCACAGACCAAGCCAAAACACAGACCTTTGTTGTCCAGTTCATCTTCGTCATAGTTATAGTCATGGTCATCATCAGACAAAAAAACCGTATTTCTTTGCAGGTGCCGCCAGGTATCCTGGCTTTCAGAGACTTCAGAGCAGGTTTTTTCCGGAAGGTGGTGAAGGTAGCCCGATTGAACAGGCGAGTGCGGTTGACTGGCAAAGAGGGACGTATGAAATAGAAAAAGTATCAGTAGCAACGTAAAAGACAGTGAGAAGTTATAGACGACCCAGTAGCAAGTGGTTCTGCCTTCTTTCATATTCATACTGCCCAACACCCAAAAAATCAAGTTCATCAGAGACAGTGCAGCATAGTCAGAAAACCAGAAGCTCGCAAAGCTAGGAGCCTGTCGGGCTTATTCTTTCGAGCATAAATTTCAGTAGAACGAGTCGAATAATTAGGCCGTTCTTTCTGAAATTTAGGCCGAAATAGTCTTAAGTCCGACAGGCTCCTATACCCATTGGACTTCAAGGTGCTACTAGGCGACAAGAGAGCGAACCCCCGTGAGCCTACGAATAGTAGGTGATCGGGGTGAGCGAACGCAGACAACAACGTAGCATCTTGAAAGGCGATGGGTATAGCTCAGTCTTCTCCAACTCGAAATACAATCAACGGAGGCTCTTACCGACTTCCAGACTGCTGAACTACTCTGTACTCAAATCTCTTGACTGGCAGGTTTCGCAGTGAATTTATGCAAAATTTCAGAGCTTGTCAGCAACGCAAACTGCTTCGAAATGATCCGTGAGAACCGCTGGGCAGATGGGGTAGTGCATTACCCTCACTGTGATTCTTGCCATATCAAGAAGAACGGGCATGACTCGGTGCAAACCGACTGTCAGCACTACCAGTGTAAGCATTGCACCCATTATTTTGATGACCTGACTAACCCGGATATTTCATAAATTTGCGTGCGCCCTCACTTGCCCCTTGCGGCACTGAGAAAGCTTGGATCAATCGACCGTACACACCAGTACGACGCTCAATCGCCAAACTCCTTAGTACCACAAGGTTCTGCGTGAGCATCGCAGCAATTTATGAAATATCCGGGCTATGTTATTCATGAGAGGAAAGTATCAGCGAGCAGAGCTTTTGCGTTTCTCTATTTTCGCTATTTTCTCACATGGTCATGCGGTTTAGAAAACTGTCCTAAGTATTGTTACCCGGGAAGGCAGCGATAAGCTGGCTGAAGTTCCTCTCCATCAATCTAATGAAGAAAGAACGTCCATCTTGCGTATTCCTGCCGGTAAAACCTGTTCATTGCAAGACAGATCAGGAGGAGTGGAACTGCTGATTATTTCAGGCAAACTTTCAACAGGTTCTGAAGATTGGCCCGCTGACACATGGATACGAACCCCCAGTTGCAACTATGATCTGAACGCAGCCAATGAAGACACCCTTATTCTGGTAAAGTCTGGCCACCTTTCGCTATGACAAGGCGATGCACTATGATTGAGGTTATGGACATAAAGACTGATAAAACGCGCTACAAAGCCGACCTAATCAAACAACAGAGCTTGTGTGAGAGGAATTTCCATAAACTCATGCACCTGCTTCCCGACCTGGAGAACAACGATAATTTTGTTCTCTCGTTTCATTTTGCGGGTCGGGAAGGAAGAGCATTGTTTCAAGTTCTGGAGCGGGCTCCCTTTACAACGGTTCTCCAGGTAGACCTGGATGCAGCCTGGGGAGATTGGCTGAAGCTGCCTGAATTCAGAATCCGGATTTATATGGATGTCAGAATGGCCGAGATTATCGGCGTCAACAAAGACCGGCATTTCAAAGCTATCTACCCCTACCCCAATGAGAAAATGCTCCTGCCCGATGAAAAAGAACAATTAAACCAACTCTTTAGTGAGTGGTTAAACTTCTGTCTCAGCCATGGCCTTAGTCAAAACGTCTTGGTATGAACCCGAAAACGTGCGAAGCTTCACTGTTTTATTCCTATCTCCCTGATAAAATCACCAAAAGCCTTCGCTGCATCAGTAATGAATTATGAGCCAGCCTATGATCGGGACACGCATCATCCAGTTAACAGATACCCATCTGTTCGGCTCTCGTGACGGCAGACTGATGGGAGCTGATACCAACCAGAGTTTTCTGGCTGTCTGGGAACGGATTCAATCATCGTCTTTTAACCCCAAAGCTATTCTGGTGACAGGCGACCTGACCCAGGATGATAGCCTGGAGTCTTACCAGTTATTAAAAGACCTGCTGGATACCAGTAACACTCCCTATCTTTGGACCTGTGGAAATCATGATGATGCCAGGCTGATGCGTCAGGTTAACCCTGCAGCCATGGCTGCCCACCTGGATCTGGGTAACTGGCAGATCATAATGCTGAACTCCCAGATTCCAGGCCAGATTCCCGGCTTTTTAGCCAGCAAGGAACTCCAATTTCTGGAACAGTACCTTACTGACAATCCGGACAAGCACACTCTGGTGGCTTTCCACCACCCTGCCTACTCCATTGAAAGCCAGTGGCTGGATAACATCAGTCTCAAGAATGCCAGTCAGTTCATCGAGCTGATTCAGTCTTACCCCAATACCCGGGTGGTGCTAAACGGTCACATTCATCAGGAAAAAGACCAGTTCATCCAGAATGTCCGGTTTCTCTCCACCCCCTCAACCTGTGTCCAGTTTAAGCCCAAGTGCGATGATTTCATGCTGGATGACCGCTGGCCAGGCTACAGAGAGCTTGAGCTGATGCCTGATGGCACGGTGAATACTCGGGTGGTTCGCCTGGAAGGTTACGCTCTGGAGCTTGATCTCGCTGCTAACGGCTATTGATTTCCCTCTTCATATCAGCATTTCTTATTAATACCTTGGCTGTTTTTTTCTAGATTGAGAGATAGGAGCAGTAAAAAAGGAAGTAAGGATATGTCCAGGGTAAGGTCAATGCAGTACGATGACCAGGATGAGACCTTCTGGGATTCAGGCCAGGAATTCAGGAAGAGACAAACCGCCAAGCAACGCTGCAAGCAGAGAAAGAACAAGTCGATTCGACAGGGAATAAGCGATTATTGGGACAAGAAATCTCTACGTCAAAATCTCGCCGACTCCTATGAAGAATTCGATGATAATCATGATTCCAGTCAATGGGATGACATTGAAAGTCAACAACCTCGACATTAAATTGGACTCATAATTAAAAAGCCGCCATGTTCTGGCGGCTTTTTAATTCCCTGAATTCACGCCTCCAGAAAGCGCAGCAGAGTTCGAGCCACCAGCTCAGGTTTTTCTGCATGCAGCCAATGACCGGTGTCAGCAATTTCTCTCATGTTTGCTTTTGGAAAACATCTCAGTACTTCACCCCGGTGTTCTGCCTGAATGTAATCCGAATCCCCCCCTTTCAGAAACAGCACTTCACCCTCAAAAGAACCTTCCGCAGAGTGACCAGCAAGAATATTCAGGTAATGGTGGTGAATGGCCTCAAGATTCATTCTCCAGCTGTAGCCCCCTTCGTCATTTCGATAAAGGTTCTTCAACAGAAATGACCGGACTGCCAGTTCTTCAACATGTTGGCGCAGAGCATGATCAGCATCCGCCCGCTTTTGCATGTTCTTCAGATCAACGGCAAACAAACCGGAAAACACATCATCGTGGCGCCTCACCTGGTAATGAACCGGCGCTATATCCATGACCGCCAGCTTTTTCACCCTTTCCGGATAAGCCAAAGCAACTTCCATAACGACTTTACCGCCCATGGAGTGTCCAAGGAAATGAGCCTTTTCAATCTGCTGATCATCAAGATACTCAATGATATCTGCAGCCATCACGGAATAGTCCATTGCCTCATCATGAGGAGAACGGCCATGATTTCGGACATCCAGACCATGAACTCTGAACTTCTCTGCCAACTGGCGATTGATAGCTCCCAGGTTTTCCTGCGATCCAAATAGTCCGTGCACACTGATCAGGTGTTCACCTTCTCCCTGCTGTCTGGCATACAACTTCATGAGTTCTTCTATTTCTCCACTCGCTGTTCACCGGCTCTGAGACTGACCGGCTTACATTATTAACATGTGAGTAATTTTACTGATTTGACCTGTAATTATCAGGATATTTTTGCTCGGCTTCAAAACCTACTATTAAGAAGTTAACGAAACAGAACACCAACGTGGGCTGGCGTTTTTATCTTGCCAGTCTGCTGACATCAGGTCACTTAATGTCTGATGCCTAAAACAGCCATGAGCGAAAAAATCATTTCTTCATCTGTGGATGAAGAGATGATTTCCAAAAAACTTGTTTCTGCCTATGAGGCCACGAGCCATGTCTACGCAAACTTTCAGCCTTGATGCATATCTGGAAGAACTGAAGCCACTGATCAATATTGATTGTGGAACCAACACCCCCTCTGGCGTCTCCGCCATCGCCGACATGATGACTGGCAAATACGAAGCCATCGGCTGGCATGTTGCCAGGCATTCATTCGGTGAAGCCGTGGGGCCCGGCCTTCAGGTCACCAATAAGCCTGATGCAGAAGAGTACGACATCATGCTGGTTGGCCACATGGACACCGTTTTTCCGGAAGGTACTGTATCAGAATGGTCTTTTAGCCGGGATACGGAAAAAGCCTATGGTCCTGGTGTAGCAGACATGAAATCTGGTCTGTTGAACGCGTTCCTGACCCTGAAAAACCTGCCTGCCGATGTTCTGGATCGCCTGAGTATTTGTGTCTGTATGAACCCTGATGAAGAAACTGGCTCCACCTATTCTGCAGAATGGATCAAGAGTGTTGCCCTGAAAAGCCGCTGCGTTCTGGTAGCCGAAGCAGCTCGTGTAGACGGTTCACTGGTGAAAGCCAGAAAAGGCTCGGGCGTTTATGAAATTGAATTCCACGGCAAAGCGGCCCACGCAGGTAATGAGCCTCAGAAAGGTATCTCGGCCATTACTGAGTTTGCCCAGTGGGTTAATCGCCTGAATCAGGAAACCAACTTTGAAACCGGCACCACTCTGAACTTCGGCACTATTGAAGGTGGCACCACCAGCAACGTAGTCCCGGAGTTTGCCAAAACCGTACTGGATATCCGTTTCTGGAATAACGAAGATTACGACGATATTGAGAAACTGATTGGTGAAATGGCAGAAGCGCCTTTTCTGGAAGGTATGAACATCAAGCTCAATCGTATTGCTCACAAACCCGCCTTCACTCCCAATGAGAAAAGTGAAAAGCTGATGGCATTGATTGAAGAAAGCGGACAACAAATGGACTTGCCTGTCACATGGACGGCCGCAGGCGGTGGTTCAGATGCCAACTACACGGGGGCACTGGGTGTTCCAACGGTAGATGGCCTTGGACCTATTGGAGCAGGTATGCACAGCCGAAACGAATTCCTTCAGCTGGACTCTATCGAGCCTCGCCTGCAACTGCTGCGCAATGTCGTTATCAACCTTGCCGAGAAGGCCATCTGATGACTTCAGGTCAGGAAGGTTCTTTGCTTTCCTGACCTTTCCAACTCTGTCCTTACCAACCTTCTAACTGCTAGTCTGAATCGTAGAACTTCATTCTTTGGTAAGGACACCATTATGAAAGGGCCTCAATGGATCTTCGGCCTGTTGATCGCTACATTTTGTCTGACTGCCTGGTCTACTCACCTCCTGCCACCTGAACTGCCATCCGAGCAAGTTCAGTCTGACGAAGAAGGCTGGTGGGGTACCGGTTATATGGTAGGCACCATTTCCTCAAAAGGCTGGGAAGTTGGTTTTATCTGGGAATCTGGGGAGCTGGAATTACAAGCAGGGGAAGGCGTCTACACAAAAAAACACTACCCTGCCGAAGCCTACGATATTTCAATACAACCAGAATATCGTTACCTCTGGGACAGGTTGAGAGTTTCCAGCACGCCTGTAGTCATCAAATACAAATACCCGTTCTGGTATAACTCCATGGCAACCAACAGTCGCTATCGGGTGATCGATGTCACGCCCGTTGAGAGCAGCTTTTCCAAAACCCCTTCATTCACTCAATTCCCGAATGGAATTGATTCAAATCCGGCGATAGAAAATTCAAGAGTCTTCAGCGAATGGCAAACGTTCGGACTGGTTCTTCATGTAGCCCGCTGGGGACAAGTTGTGATGGATCATAAGTGCACGGTCTATCTGCATCTGGGAGGTACGGCCCGGATTCTGAAAAGCAGGCAGGTGTACAAACCGGCTTTGGAATACAACGTTTATCAGAATGATTATGAAGTCAGAACCGTCCTTACTTATGAAACCTATGAGGTGGAAGCTCCCAATATTGTACAACTGTTCACACACAATGAAGCTATCTGCCGCTATGCAGAAGATGCCGCTCTATCCCAATCAGAAGTTTATGTTGAATACACAGGGTTAAGAACGCAGGCTGATACCGAGACGTTTTCTATTCTGCATTCAATTCAGGTTGAAGATCCCTATGACGATGAAGATTAACCTTCTATCGTAGGAAGCAAAAAAGCGGAGCAAAGGCTCCGCTTTTTTATTTTCATATCTTTTTACTGACCGAGAACCACATCAATCCATACAAGGCGATGATCGGAGGAAACGCCCTTACTCGCTCCCAGCTTCTCGTCGTACACCAGATGATAGCCTTCTTCAAAACTGGCCGGCCAGAAGACACCAGACGCTTTTACAGCCAGGTCTGCGGAAGGGATAACATGATCCAGCATGAGCGCACTGGTACTGGTAATATTTTCCGGAGCAGGTGTAATGGTGTCACTTTCGGCGGTCTCATAATACTCAGGTCCACCTTTACTGGTTGGAGCTTTGACTCCAAGAGTGGCTTCATTATTCACCAGAGAATGGTTAAGCAAATCCTGAATGGCTGTCAGGTCACCATCCCCAACCCTTGGATCTGCATTCAAATCACCCGCGATAACAAAGTGAGCGCCCTGCTCCAGACCACCGTAGACTCCGTTATCGTCATAGATGTAATTCTGAGCATCAATGTAATCAACCCAGAAGTCCACTTCAGCACGATTGCGTTTGGTATTATGCCCTGCCGGATTATCAAAGATAGGCGGTGCAGGATGAGAAACCAGGAAGTGGATCACCTCTTCACCGGAAGCTGAAGCTACACGTACTGGCAGGTCAATATGGTTTTTGGATGAGAGCGGGAACTGCGCCCATGCAAGAGACGGATACCAGCTATCTCCACACTCTTTTCCTTCTGGCAATGTCGCTTCGCAATCATCAATTTTGATGTTTTCTTCACCCGGCATATCTTTCCATTTAAAGTTCTGAAAAGTCCGAATATTGTTTTCATCAAAGGGATATTTGGAGAAGACAGCAAAAGCATACTGACCATGATAGGCGCCAAAGCCCCATGCATCATCCGGACCGCCCACGGAATCATCCAGATTCAGATCATAGCCACTTTCCAGACCAGTATTAGTCGCAAAACTTTTCTGGTATTGATATTGAATACCTTCAAGAGATTCATCTTGGGCTACAGAAAGATAATTTTTCTGAAAGCCTTCCAACGCTCTTGTATCTTCACCGGTTCCATCGTTATTAAACTCAGCCAGGACAAAAACATCAGGATTCGTTCGTTGAATGACTTCTGCCACATTTCGAATCTGGATAACTTTTTCAGCCGTATCTTTGTTCTTTAGTGTGACGCCTTCAGAATCCTGCTCGTACTCCTCAACAAGCTTATCTTGCTCCTCTGGTGTCAATTCCATTTGATTAACAAGAATATCGTAGGAGTCTCTATCAAAAGAGAGATTATAAGTTGCAAAACGAACAGAAGAAGTCGCTTCTGTTTCTGATGAACTGTTATCGTCACACCCGGTTAATGCAGCCATGGTTAGCACTATTGCGGCAAGATTACGCGCAAACTTCATAGTCAGTTCCGTGAACTTGGTGAAGGGAGCTGCGTAGTTTACTTAAGACAGTGAGTTTAAATATTCGTTAAAACCGAAAGATCGTTCTATTTTTTGAACCATCTATTACAAATATCAAAACACAGAATAAATTTAGCGCATCCACAATCCTTTTCTAGGAGTCTGTCGAACTTAGCCGACCGTAGCGAGAAAAAGTCCGGTTTGAGACAGTTTTTATGATTATTTGAGGCGAATAGCGAGCTATTCAACGAAAAGAATCATAAAAAATGGCCAAATCCGACTTTTTCGCAGTAGGTCAGTGGTAAGTCCGACAGGCTCCTGGATACGCCAGATTCTTACAACATTTACGACTGTTAAATAGAAACAGCCGCCTTGATATGAGAGTGCGCCTGATAATCCACCAGCTCAAAATCATCAATGGTGAATTCAAACAGGTCCTTGATCTCAGGATTCAGTTTCATCGTGGGAGACGGGAAAGGTTCACGGCTTAGCTGCTCTTCTGCCTGCTCCAGATGATTGGAATACAGGTGAGCATCACCAAAGGTATGAACAAAGTCACCCAGTTCAAGATCGCATACCTGAGCAATCATCATGGTTAACAACGCATAAGAGGCAATATTAAAAGGCACACCCAGGAAAATATCGGCACTGCGCTGATAGAGCTGGCAAGAAAGCTTGCCATCCAGAACATAAAACTGGAACAGACAATGGCAGGGAGGCAAGGCTTGTTTACCCATAGCGGCATTGTCTTTCGGGCTGAACTTCACATCCGGCAATACACTTGGATTCCAGGCACTGATCACCAGTCTTCTGGAATCCGGATTGGTTTTGATTTCATCCAGCAACCACTGAATCTGGTCAAATGTTTCACCGTTTGCGCCTTCCCAGCTGCGCCACTGTTTACCGTAAACAGGCCCCAGATCGCCTTCATCAGTCGCCCACTCATCCCAGATTCGGACACCGTTTTCCTTCAGGTAGGCAATATTAGTATCGCCCTTAAGGAACCAGAGCAGTTCATGAATAATGGACCGCAGGTGACACTTCTTAGTGGTCACCAATGGAAAGCCTTTCGACAGATCAAAGCGCATCTGATAGCCAAACACGCTGTATGTGCCTGTACCTGTTCGATCAGACTTGAAAGTGCCTTGCTCTTTCACATGACGCAGGAGATCCAGATACTGTTTCATGACTTTGATCCTTTATTCTTGCCGCTCATGGCTGCTTTCTTACCTGGCTTGGGGGCATGTTTTTTCAGCCAGGCCAGGTCATCCTGGTTCTGGCCATCCACCAGTGGGAACTTCTTATAGGCTACCACCATAAGACCCACACCCAGAAGAATCATGGGTACTGTCAATAATTGTCCCATCGTCAACCAGTCAAAAGCAATAAAGCCCAACTGCTCATCAGGCTGCCTGACAAACTCTACACAGAACCGGCCAATACCATAAATCAACAGGAATAATCCGGACACAGCCATGCGCGGGCGAGGTTTGGCCGAGAACCACCAAAGCGCGGCAAACAAAATAATGCCTTCAATCGCAAACTGATAAAGCTGCGACGGATGTCTTGGCATCTGCGATGGATCGGTAGGAAACACCATAGCCCAGGGAACATCGCTTGCACGCCCCCACAGCTCACCGCCAATAAAGTTACCCAGACGCCCCATGCCCAGACCCAGGGGTACAACGGGGGCAATAAAATCGGTCATCTGGAAAAAATTCTTGCCAAGCTTTCGCCCATACAGGAAGACCGCCAGCAAAACCCCCAGCAAACCACCATGGAAAGACATACCGCCTTCCCAAATACTGAATAACCAGAGCGGGTTTTGCAGGAAATAGTCGAAGTTATAGAACAGCACATAACCCATGCGCCCACCGACTATGACCCCGACTGCCACGTAAAACAGCAAGTCTCCGATTTGCTCGGGATTCCACAAGCCATTAGATTTTTTAGCTCTCTGGACGGCCAGCCACCAGCCTCCGGCAAAACCTGCCAGGTACATCAGACCGTACCAGTGGACTTTGAGGGGCCCAAGGCTGATCGCAACGGGATCAATTTCAGGATATGGGATCACAGGAGGATTCCAGGTGTTTCTAGAAGTTAACGGTTATGCACTGCTACTGATCTGCCAGGAGAAGTGCTCATAGCCATTTTCAGATTCTGAGGTGAACCGCATTTTCGGCTCATGGCTGTCTGGTAGATCAGTGTATCAGCACGATACAGAACCTTGCCAGCTTCAAGAGGAAGCTGGCAAGGTTCTTTTACATTGAGAAAAGAAATTCACACCCCACTATCAAAAGAAGCAGGGCAAACAATTTTTGCAGCTTTTCGGAAGAAAGCTTATGAGCCAGTTGAGCGCCAAATCGGGCACACAACATACTGGTCAAAACAATACCCAGAAAGGCTGGCCAGTAAACATAACCTGTGCTCATGGTTGGCAATAACTCATTCTCTCTTCCCAGAAACATGTTAGCGGCTGCTCCCATCACGGCAATCGGTAAACCACAAGCCGCAGAAGTAGCTACAGCCTGAGTCATAGAGAGATTACATTTTCGCAAAAACGGTACCGAAAGGGTTCCACCACCTATACCAAAAATACTCGACGCCCAACCTATACCCCCCCCAGCAGCTACCAAAACAGGTCGTCCAGGAACCTGGCTGCTTTCAGAGGGTTTGAAGCCAAACCACATTTTTACCGCAACAGCCAGGGCAAAAATGCCGATCGCCTTCTGTAGCATTGGGCCTGACATTTGTATGGCGGTATAAACCCCCAGCCAGGAGCCCAGTAGAATGCCTACAGTCAAAACACTAAACACAGGCCATTGAACGGCCCCTTTGGAATGATGGGCACGAATGGAACTGAGTGAAGTAATAACAATAGTGGCCAGAGAGGTCCCCACAGCCAAATGGGTCAGAATTTCAGGAGATAACCCCTGCAACTTGAAACTGAAAACCAGCACCGGAACAATGACCAGTCCGCCGCCAATCCCAAAAAGACCGGCCAGTGTCCCGGCCAAGGCACCGAGCAGAAGGTAAGAAAGAAAAATCATTAAACAGCAATCCAGCTAAGCAGCCACAAACCAGGAATCCTGTAATGATTCTCCGTGCCTGAGGCCATCATATATAATCGGGGCAACACCCCTTCACAGGATGCAGACCAGTCCTTATTCTAAATGAAATCAACAAGTTAATTGACCAGAAAGTGACTGTTTAGTTCATCTTTTTCAGAAATCACCATTACTTTACCCTATTTATGGTAGAGCTACGGGCACAAAATAGTCCGATAAAAAATCAATAAGATTCTATTTCCAAAACAGCATCGAAACATATTCCCTGATTCCCAATGGTTACACAACATCAACAACTGAAAACGTACATTGATCCAATAACCAGCAACCAATAATTCCTTCTCTTACTCTTTTCATTTACAATTTTTTCACATAATAAAAATAAAAATGGCGATGCTTATGAAGCCCAGCTGGAAGGATTCAGCCACTCGATTATTCTTCGGGCTGTTAGCCCGAACACCTCAGGTGATCTATTCAGCCATTGGCCTGATACTTTCTTATGGCTTACGAGCTAAAAAAAGCGCTATTGCCAAAGCTGCCCTGAAAAAAGCCCGATTACCTGTTTCCGAAATAAGAATTAAACAGATACTTCGAAAATCTGCCCGCCATCACGTTGATTATCTCCTTGCCCTTCCTGTGTTAAATAAAGTGCCGACTCTACCTCAGTTTGTGTGGGTGAATTTCATCGGATTACCAGCAATTCCCGCTCAAATAGAAACCCCTTGATTTTAAAGGGCTGCAGAGGATTTATAGAATTGGAAGTCGCAGACTTTTTAAATTCATATTTGTACATAATTCAGGCAGATCTCTACGATACCCGG
>NZ_JBPCXO010000147.1:0-32253 GCF_051008435.1 Endozoicomonas sp.
GGCGCTCCTATAGAAGTCATCAAACAGTACGTTCAGCAGCAGAGAACACCGCATTAGTCGGCTATCGCCGACGAGCTTACATCCCCGCACTCAAAGTACGGGGTTTTACGCTCAACCGATAAACAAACAGTCAGTAAAAATACTCTGACCTGGAACTGATTCTATGACAGCTCTGAAAAATGTAAAATCGTTCAATATACTGAAAGTAATCCTTATTTTTTGCCTTTCAACTGGTAAGTTACATGCGGAGGATCTACCAGAAATTCGTTTTTTTGTGACCACTGATCCTCAGTTCGATAACCGAATGTTCAGCCGGAATCAAACATCGCTTTCAACACTCAGTAGAATAAACAACGCTATTCAGAAACAAAAGGCACATGGCGTGGTGATTGCCGGTGATCTTACCCAAAATGCCAGACTCTATGATGAGTTTGTTTATTATGAAGATGCCATTAAGCCGTTCAAACATCGGGTCTACGATGGCATGGGGAATCATGACGATACACCAGCTGATTTCTGGCAAACGGTAGCCTGTTATTTTAAAACTCACGAATGTGTAGCCAGAGATAAAATTATTAATCATCTGCGATCCCGACCCCGTCAGGAACCTGTTTGCCTGAATGACGAAGGTTCTGTTTATGCTTGGAAATGGGAAGATATTTATTTCATTCAATTGGGGGTTTTTCCGGGAGACAAGCCAGATAAACAGGGTTGGGATCCGTCAGTTCGACCCGAAAAAAGTCTGGATTTTTTAAAACAGCAATTATCGGCTTTGCCTGATAAAAGCACACCCGTTTTTTTGTTCATGCACTTTGATGTGGATGCTGATATTGGTTCTGGAGGTGCCTGGTCATATGACCAGCTGGATGAATTCTGGGAAGCTCTTGACGGCTATAACATAGCCATGATTTTTTCGGGCCATATACATGCCACTTGCGATTATGGACTGCTTAAACACTTTCCACGCCCTAAAAAACTCAGTAAAGGACCGGCTTCATTGCCGGTCATGCTGGGGGGAGCTGCATTGAACGGGGTCTATACCCAAGTCGGAATTGACCAGAATGTTGTTACTCTGCAGCGTTTTTGCGGGGACAGTGAAACACCGGCAAACACAAGAAGCTTCCCTATCGAACGCTCAGGCAAAAAGATTATGACCGACTCGTATTGGAAAGAATGCCCGGAAAAACCGGAAAGAAGTGATTTCTATCCCTGGGGGGAAGTTGGGGGTGGTGTTGCCATTGCCATTAATCTTATTATTTGGGCAGTGGTCATCTATAAAATCAAAAAAAGGTGCTGAGGTAGCAGTGATTCAGAGCCGAGTAAGAGGAGGCTTTGTTAAAGAGCATACCCTGATGGCTTTCGTTGTGTAATTTAAATAACGTTCTTTAAAAAGAATGTGTGGACAAACAATGTTTCCGAGTTTTTTATTTCTGGTCTTTATGGTTCGTTTATCAGATCGAAAATAGATTGATTAATATCTGAGCAGAAACCCGAATTTGCCTCGTATATTCGACAAATCAGTCGCCCCATCGTAACCGATGCTGTCTGAGATGTGCTGCCTGCTATTCGACGTTCCGGGATTCTGGCTCCTGATTCTCAAAAGAACTCTGAACAGCATAGTGCTGAGGTTATGCAGCGGATTTACCATGATATTGAAGCAGACACGATCATCGGAAAAAACCATAAAGGAGCCATTGTCACAATGGATGAACGTAAGGCCAAACTCCGTGTCGCATATTCTCTGTACGGGCTGTATCTTCTGGACGCATGAAGGGAATACACCAATCAAAAGATCTTTCAATGGCTCAGACTGGAAACTGAACATAATCTGGAAATCCAGGAAGAGTGGCCAGTTTTTCCGTTGAATTTGCTTAAACAGGTCAACTATTCGTACAAATCCAACGAAAAAACTGACTCGCTCTACTGAATTTCATGCTCGAAAGCTTAAGTCCAGCAGGCTCCTGGCCGAGAGTCATAGTCATCAGCTGGTCATTCCAGTCATTCATGAACTGGTCCCCACAGTCATAGACTAAAGAGAAAAGCTCTTATTGAATTGAATTTATTCCCAAGAAAGCTTCGTGGCCGTCGATGTATAGGGCAATGGCTCAAACTCGGGATCTGGACGATGTTTAGCAGGCTACCTCTACTGGCTATCGTAATCTTTTCGCTTCTTAGTGAAAGCAGCTCGGCTGAAAACGTTCTTCAGTCCCATGCACTGAGTATCCATGACCGGCCTAAATACCCTGAAACCTTCAAACACTTTGAGTACGTTAATCCCCAGACTCCAAAAGGAGGCCTGCTAAGGAAAGCAGCGACAGGAACCTTCGATACCTTTAATACCTTTGCCCCCAAGGATAACTGGGCTGATGGCAGCTATTTTCTGTATGACACCCTGATGATGCGTGCCGGTGATGAGCCCTATACAGTCTATGGACTTATCGCAGAAACCATTGAGTATCCTGAAGACTTTTCCTGGGTGGTCTATCACCTTCATCCAGACGCCCGCTTTCATGATGGTGAGCGCATCAAACCTTCCGATGTCGTATATACCTTTAATGAATTACAACAGAATGGCCCACCTCATTATCGCCACCTCTATTCTGATGTAACGTCAGTCACTGCCTTGAATCATTACGATGTAAAATTCACCTTTTCCAAACCTCCCAGCAAGAGCCTGGTACTCAGATTGTCACAGCTCAGGGTACTGCCTGCACACTACTGGCAAAAAGACGAGAGTGATTTATCCCAGGCAGATCTTAAACCACCACTGTCCAGCGGACCCTATAAAATCAAAGAGTTAGAAGCAGGACGTTATGTAGTTTATGAGCGCGTGAAACATTATTGGGCCGCTAATCTACCCGTCAATAAAGGGAGACATAACTTCGATCTTGTACGAACAGATTATTACCGCGATGAGTCCGTCGCACTGGAAGCCTTTAAACAAGGCAGCTACGACCTGAGAATTGATGGTAACCCTAAAAACTGGGCGCAGGGATACAAAGGCAAGGCTTTAACTCATGGAGAAATTGTCCAGGAGAAAATTCCTGATAAGACACTGGGCATGAGAGCCTATGTATTCAACCTGAGAAAAGACCTGTTCAGTGACCGCAGGGTTCGTATGGCCATTAGCCAGGCCCAGGACTTTAACTGGATTAACAAACACCTCTTCTTTGATATTTATAAGCAGGCATACAGCCTCTTTTCCAACTCTGACCTGGCTGCAACAGGACTGCCTGACAATGCAGAAAAGAAACTATTGAAAGCCTGGCAGAAGGACCTGCCTTCAGAAGTTTTTAATCAAGCCTATGAAACGGTTGATACCGATGGCAGCGGCAACTGGCGATCAAACAAAATAAAGGCTTTGAAACTGTTATCCGAAGCAGGCTGGAAGCTTAAAAATGGCACCCTCAGAAATCAGGCTAACGGGAAGCCTATGACGTTTGAAATTCTACTGTCTCAACCTGAGTTTGAACGCTTTGTTTTACCTTTTGCCAACAATCTCTCGATGCTTGGCATCAAAGTCAGAGTCACCACAATCGACACGTCTCAGTACATCAATCGACTTAGAAATTTCGACTTCGACATGGTTATCCATGGTTTTTATCCCAGCATTGCCCCAGGCACTGAATTAAAAAACTTCTGGGGGAGCGCCAGTGCTAAAAGTCATGCTGGTAAAAATATATCGGGCATCGCCATGCCGGTGATAGATGAGCTGGTAGAGAAAGCCATTGCTGCCGAGAGTCGAAATGAACTCAAAGCGGTGTGTCGGGCCCTTGATCGGGTAGTGCTTTGGCAATATGCGGCTATCCCACAATGGTACCTGCCCTACTGGCCAGTCATTTACCGAAAAGGATTAGCCCACCCCAAGCAGGCTCCTCTGTATGAAAACGGACTGTCCACCTGGTGGATGAAGTCTGTGGAGCCATAATATGGATCCGACACCACCCGCTGACCGTCCTCCACCTCCTCCGGGTTCTGCCAGTGCCTCTGCACAACCCAAAAAGCGCAAAAAGAAGAAAAAACCGTCCGCCCATACAGGGGGCGCTGAGCCAAGCGCTACACCTTTAACTCAGCGAGAAAAAGAGCAGTTACTCGAGAGTCTGAGACCAGCAACACGCTTGCCAGGAAGACTTGAGGCCAGAAAAGAGCTTCGCGAGCGAGAACCCGCCAAGACGCTCGCAGCTTCTGATGAACATTACAAGAAGACATTAAAACAAGGCCTGACGTTGCTGCAGTCACAGGGTAAAACCCCCGAAGCCTGTTATCTGTTGGCGACCAGTTATTACGGTCTGGGAAAGTATGATTTTGCAGCCAAAAACACCACAGAGCTGTTGGAAATAACACCACACGATCATTACCTCAATGCCAGCGCATGGTTAATCTCAGGAAGGATCAATCTCTGCCAGTGTAAACGTTTCAATGAATTTAACCTTCACTGCTTTGACAAAGCCTGGCAGTCAGGTCACCCCGATGCTGCCAAATACCTTGTTCTGGCAAGGATTGGAACACTGAACAGTGTCAGTCTGTTGAAATGGTGCAACCCGGATGAAGCGGTTCGAATCCTTGAGCAATATAAGGATCAAAAAAAATCCTTTGAGGACCGGTTAACCCGGTCACGGCATAGAACCCAGACACTGCCTGATGAAGATGCTATCAAACAAGCCAGCTTTCAGATGCAATCCACTGAAGGCCGGAATATGAGCGATGCCATCCCCTTTGATATCACCGTCTATGCAGCAGGATTATGTGACTTCATGGTCGAAGGAGCCACTGCGGAGGTTCTGGGCAAAATAGAAAGGCATCTTAGTTCCCAGGACCCTCAATCCACGGTATCCGTCCTCTATCAATACCTTCAGTTTCTGAAAGCTGCCTCTATAAAAGCACGCATGAAACACCTCCGCGCCATGAGCAAAAGCCCACAGCCCACAGCTCGGCTCTTTTGTGCCAAAGCATTCGTCATGTTGGATCCAGACAAGTATCACGACGACATCATTGCTCATTTGAATGATGACTACTGCAAGATGACACTGCAGGGATATGACAACCTCTGTGAAGTCTTTCTGGCTAAGAAACAGATTGAAAAAGCCATTGAACAACTGTCTGAAGGTGAAGAACACCTTAAAGCCTTTCTGGCTGGTACCCTGCCGCTTTATGGACACGATATTGGCGCGCAAGCAGCGAAATCCTGCAGATCCGGCAGGCCAGTAGAGGAATACTCCGCCCTTGAGTTCGAGGAATTAGCCGCTGTTCACAAACACCTGGAACACTGGCAGATAAAAAAAGCTTTTCTTATGGATACCTTGCTACCCGTTGAGGAAGAATGTGACGACTCCGGACAAGATACTGACATCGATATACTTGGCTCGTCTAATGACGTCAGTGAAGATACAACAACCCCCTCAGATCCGGTCGATACCAGTACAGGGTCGACTGAACCCAGTGACAAAAAGCAACCACCATCAGAAATATCTGTTCCCGAAGAGTCTGGTGCACAGGCTACTGCTGTAAAGGCACATCAAAACCCTGCATACATCCAGAGAAAAATTAACAAGGCGATGAATCTGATTCATTTTCAGGCTGAATTTGATCAGGCCAGTACCCTGCTCAGTAATCTGAACCCCATTAAACACAGTGTGGCCTGGTATCGCCTCCAACAGGCCAGAGCCTGGCTAAAACTGGAGTCTGCTACCCACTATGATTATCTTTCGTCAAAACTGAAGCCGGGCGAAACAGCGGCCTCACGGAGTAAACAGGGGCTCAAGGACGTTGAGAAAAAAGTACGTTCTTTATTGCACAAGATAGAAACCGACGTATCAAAACAGCTGCCCGAACCCGTCTCAATTCAGTCAAGCGCCAGCTTCAGCCAAAGCATTGAAGAAGCCATGCAATACGCCGAATACCTGAGCAAACACGGGGAGGAAGCACTTTTACGTCAGTATGGTGGTCTTTTTTCACTGTTAGGACACGTTCATAAAGCGCTTAGAGATAATCCTCTTGCCCGGGGGCAGTATGCTGTTCAGGAAGGTATTCAGTATTACAGAATCGCAAACCGGATCAGAGGAAGAGCAAATAAATAAAAAGACGGGGGCTTTCTCACGAAACACTCCACCAGCCAGTACACTTTGTGTACTCCCCTTGATCGCCTTGATGCGACTGCCAGTTGGCAGGCGTCTGAAAAAATCGATTAAAGCTCTTGCCTGTGGCGTTTAGTCGATGTTTAAAATACTGCCAGGAATCGAAATAACTCCGCAAGAAGTAATACCTGTAGTCAAGGGGTCGACTATAGTTATAGAGGCAATAGTTATAACAATGCGATCCAGGCGAACCATGACTCATACAATGATGATAAAGAGATCGTTGAAGACAACGGTTTCCCAAGCCCTCCCTATTGCAACCCTCTTTCTTTCCCTGTCTATGATGCCTGTATCCGTTATGGCAGAGGATGCAATTAATAAATCCCCTTCTCTTTCCCTGCACGGCGACACCAAATACTCAAAAGATTTCAAACACTTTGAGTATGTTAATCCCGATGCACCCAAGGGGGGAACGCTTCGAATGGGCAGCATGGGGACTTTTGACAGCCTCAATCCTTACATTGAAAAAGGCACTCCGGCAGCAGGTATTGGCTTGATTTACGATACACTGATGACCCGCAGTGCTGATGAACCTTTCTCCATGTATGCACTGGTTGCTCAATATGCAGAGCCTGCAATAGATAACAGTGGCATCACTTTTCATCTGAATCCAAAAGCCCGGTTTCACGATGGCCAGCCGGTCATGGCCGAAGATGTGGTATTCAGCTTTGAATTGCTCAGGGATAAAGGCTCGCCATTTTACCGGGCTTATTATGAAGATATTGCCAAAGCTGAAGCTCTGTCTAAACGCAGTGTCCGCTTTGTTTTCAAACACAAAGGAAACCCTGAGCTTCCTCTTATCATCTCCCAGCTTCCCGTACTGCCAAAACATTTCTGGGAAAAAGAATCGAACAATTTTGAACTGGCTAACCTGACTCAACCTCTGGGCAGTGGTCCCTATAAAATCCGTACCGCCGAGCCTGGTCGCAGTATTGTCTATGATCGGGTCGATGATTATTGGGGTAAAGAGTTACCGGTGAATACAGGTCGCTACAACTTTGATGTTCGACGATATGATTACTACCGTGACGCTAACGTATCACTACAGGCTCTGAAGGCCAAAGAATACGATATTCGCTTTGAGAACATTGCCCGGAACTGGGCCACCGCTTATAACACCCCGGCGGTCAAAAAGGGTGACCTGATCCAGGAATCCATTCCTACCAAAGCGCCTCAGGGCATGCAGGGCTTTGTCTTCAACCTTCGCAGAGATATTTTCAGAGATGTCAGAGTCCGCAGAGCCCTGAATTACGCCATGGATTTCGAATGGCTGAACAAAAACCTGTTCTACAACGGGTATACCCGCACGCAAAGTTATTTTGCCAACTCTGATATGGAGTCCACGGGTATTCCTGAAGGCAAAGAACGGACATATCTTGAACCCTGGCGGGATCAACTGCCTGCAGAGTTATTTACTCAGCCTCATAAATTACCCGTCACCGATGGCAGTGGCAGAATCCGCAGTCAGCTTAACGAAGCGCTCTCCCTGATGGAACAGGCTGGCTGGAAACTGCAAAACGGCGCGCTAAGAAAAAACGGCAAGCCCTTTGAGTTTGAAATTCTACTGTACGATGCTTCGATGGAGAAAGTGGCCCTGCCTCTTAAGAAAAACCTTGAGGCCATGGGGGTAACTGCCACTCTGCGTATCGTGGATATATCCCAGTATATAAACAGGATCAGAAGTTTCGGCTATGACATGCTGGTCAGCCGGTTCCCTCAATCCAGCTCTCCCGGAAACGAACAAAGAGATTTTTGGGGCAGTGAATCAGCCGACCTGCCAGGAAGCCGCAACCTCATAGGAATCAAGAATCCTGTAGTCGATGGCCTGATCAAAGAGGTCATAAACGCTGGCTCCAGACCCGACCTGGTGGCCGCTGTCAAAGCCCTTGACCGTGTTCTGCTCTGGAATGAATACATTATCCCCCAGTGGTATCTGGCCAGTACCCGGGTCGCTTACTGGAAACCTCTCAAGCACCCTCTGAACGAACCTGACCAGGAACCACTCTACCAGTTTGACCTGGATAGCTGGTGGATGGAACCAGAAACCATCAAGGCTGCTGACCCCACCGCCGATAGCACAGACAAGGAAGAAGAAAGCAGAGGTATGCCGTTATGGCCTGCCGGCATTCTACTGTTAATCCTGTTACTGGGCTGGTTCATTCGTCGCTCGAAACGTTAGTAACAACGTCAATTGTTGTCATTCAAGCTCAGTTGGTCAGTATCAGGCGATCAACTGAACGGGTTCAGCACCATCAATAATTAGACTGTCAGGCTGTCAGATTCATTGTTAAATCTGACACCTGGTTCCGGGGGCAGCCTTTGAAAACATCTTATTGGCCAGGCCGGCAGCCCCTCCACTTTATCCGTTGGAAATGATCCGACTATGAAGAGCTACATTCTACGCCGACTGGCGTTAATGATTCCGACACTGTTCGGCATTTTGTTGCTGAACTTTGTCATCATCCAGGCTGCACCGGGTGGTCCTGTTGAGCAGATGATTGCCAAGCTGGAAGGTTTTGAAATCAATGCTATCAGCCGAATCGGAGGCTCCAGTAGCGCTGAAATACAACAATTCAGCATGGATGAATCGGGGGAATATCGGGGACGTCGCGGACTGGACCCGGAACTGATCAAAGACATAGAAAAGCTCTACGGATTTGATAAACCGGCCTATGAACGTTTTTATCAGATGGTTGTGAACTATCTCCATTTTGACTTTGGTGATTCTTTCTTCAGGGATGCCAAAGTGATTGACCTGATCAAGGAAAAGCTGCCTGTCTCTATTTCACTGGGCTTATGGAGCACTTTGCTGATTTATCTGATTTCCATCCCCATGGGTATTCGCAAGGCACTCAAACACGGCAGCCAGTTTGATGTCTGGACCAGCGCTGTCATTACTACGGGTTATGCCATTCCCAGCTTTCTATTGGCCATTCTGCTTATCGTCCTCTTCGCCGGTGGCAGTTACTGGAACTTCTTCCCGCTGCGAGGCTTAAATTCCGAAAACTTTGAACAACTCAGTTTACTGGGCAAGCTGATGGATTATGTCTGGCATATGGTGCTGCCCGTTTTCTGTATAGTCATTGGTGGCTTTGCAACATTGACCATGTTGACCAAGAACTCATTCCTGGATGAAATTCACCGGCAATATGTTCAAACCGCCAGAGCCAAAGGCCTGGATGATAATCAGGTGCTCTACGGCCATGTTTTCAGAAATGCCATGCTGCTGGTAATTTCCGGGTTTCCAGCGGCTCTGATCGGCATTCTTTTTACCAGCTCACTGCTGATTGAAATCATTTTCTCGCTCGATGGGCTCGGCCTGTTGGGCTACGAAGCTGCGATTAATCGTGACTACCCTGTGGTTTTTGGTTCGCTGTTTATTTTCACCCTGATCGGCATGGTGGTGAAATTACTGGGGGATTTGACCTACATGCTGGTTGACCCACGAATTGATTTTGAGGCGAGGGATTGACATGGAACCGTCTCAGACTGTGAAACCTTCTCGTATAAGCCCTCTCAATCAACGACGCTGGAAAAGCTTCAAGAGCAACCGCCGTGGGTATTATTCACTGTGGATTTTTGGTTTTCTGTTTTTCACCACATTAATGGCAGAATTTATTGCTAACGATAAGCCGCTGCTGGTTTATTTCAAAGGTGAGATCTATACCCCGGTCTTCCATACCTATCCGGAAACGACTTTTAATGGCGAGTTTGAACTGGAAATGGACTATCGCCAGGACTATGCCAGAGAGCTGATTAACCCCTATGGCTGGATGCTCTGGCCACCGGTTCATTACAGCTACGACACGATTAACTACGCCCGAATTGCACCAGCGCCTCCCACCCTTGAAAACCTTCTGGGTACCGATGACCAGGGACGGGATGTTTTGGCCAGAGTTATCTATGGATTCAGAATATCGATACTCTTTGGACTGATCCTGACCTTGTTCAGCTCGCTCATTGGAGTGGCCATGGGTGCGATGCAGGGATTTTATGGTGGACGCATAGATCTGGTAGGCCAGAGGTTTATTGAAGTCTGGTCAGGTATGCCCAGCCTGTATCTATTGATTATCCTTTCCAGTTTTGTGGAACCGGGCTTCTGGTGGCTACTGGGAATTATGCTGTTGTTTTCATGGATGGCCCTTGTCGACGTAGTGCGTGCTGAATTTTTGCGTGGACGAAATCTGGAATATGTTCGCGCCGCCAGAGCCTTGGGAATGACGGACGGTAGATTGATGTTCAGGCACATCTTGCCCAATGCCATGATTGCCACTGTTACCTTCATGCCATTTATTCTCACCGGGGCTATTACCACCCTGACCTCACTGGATTTTCTGGGCTTTGGTCTACCTGCCGGCTCCCCCTCTTTAGGTGAACTGATTGCTCAGGGTAAAAACAATCTTCAGGCTCCCTGGCTAGGTATTACCGCCTTTCTGGTGATGTCAGTCATGCTGACCCTGCTGGTGTTTATCGGGGAAGCCACCCGGGACGCTCTGGATCCACGCAAATACGTTACAGGTCAATAAACGATGACAAGTTCCCTACTCGAAATCAAAGACCTGGCGGTTCGCTTTAACCAGAGTGGTAACAGCTGCGATGCGGTCAAAAGTGTGAGCTTTGAACTCTTTCCCGGCGAAACATTGGGTCTGGTGGGAGAGTCCGGATCCGGTAAATCCATTTCTGCATTAAGCATCCTGCAACTTTTACCCGAGAACGCCAGCCACCAGGGTGAAATCCTGTTCGATGGTAAAAACCTGCTGACCGCATCCGAACGAGAAATAAGAAGCGTTCGTGGCAATCAGATAGGCATGATCTTTCAGGAGCCGATGACCGCGCTGAACCCTCTGCACACCATACAGAAACAAATCTGTGAAGTTCTGAGTCTTCATCTTGGCATGCGCCCTCAACAGGCCAGTCAACGAGCATTGGAGTTGCTTGAACTGGTGGGTATTCAACAGCCTGCTAAAAAGCTTAACGCATACCCTCATGAATTGTCCGGTGGACAGCGACAGAGAGCTATGATTGCCATGGCTCTGGCTTGCGAGCCTAAGATTCTGATTGCTGATGAACCGACCACTGCTCTGGATGTTACCGTGCAAAGGCAAATCCTGTCATTGCTGGCTGATTTGCAGCAAAAAATGGGAATGGCCATTCTGTTTATAAGCCATGATCTGAACCTGATTCAACATGTCTCTCATCGAATCTGTGTCATGAAAGATGGTGCACTGATCGAGACAGGACAAACAAAAGCAGTTTTTAGTCATCCAAAGCACCCTTACACAATTGAACTGCTCAATGCCGAACCATCGGGTTCACCGGTACCAGTCTCCGAGGATCAGCACAAAATGATTGAGGGCCGTGATATTCGGGTCTGGTTCCCAGTCAAAGCCGGTTTTTTCCGGCGAACCGTGGACCATATTAAAGCGGTAACGGATCTTTCCATCTCAGTAGCACAAGGGGAAACTCTGGGTATTGTGGGTGAATCCGGTTCCGGAAAAACGACACTGGGGATGGCTCTTCTAAAACTGCAGGAATGTGAGGGCGAAATCTATTTTGAAGGAGACCCTCTTCACCGATTGAGCCAGAAACAATTCCGCCTCTACCGACGACAGATGCAGGTTGTTTTTCAGGACCCTTATGGCAGTCTGAGTCCAAGAATGACCATTGCCGATATTATTGGTGAAGGGCTCGATATCCACCAGCTGGCCAGCAACAGTGAGCGTGATGCATTGATTATCACAGCAATGAATGAAGTTGGCCTCGACCCTGAATGGCGCCACCGTTATCCCCATGAGTTTTCCGGCGGCCAGAGACAACGTATCGCTATTGCCAGAGCATTAGTGCTTAAACCCAAACTGATGATCCTTGATGAACCTACCTCAGCCCTGGACAGAACAGTTCAGTCCCAGGTCATTGAATTATTGAGAAATCTGCAGAAAAAATACAACTTGAGCTATATCTTCATCAGTCATGATCTCGCAGTGGTCAAAGCCATGAGTCATCGCATTCTGGTGATGAAAGAGGGTGAGATTGTTGAGCAGGGTTCTACCGATCAGATTTTCCACCATCCGCAAACCGGGTATACCCGTGAGCTGCTTGAAGCTGCCTTTAAATAGATAAATTTATGAATTTTAACTTGAATTTCACGTCATTACGCTCCATCTTCATAGTGGATTTTTAAGTTTTGAGAGGTAAAAAATCGCTATTTTTTAGTTTTTGAAATGCTTAATCTTAATACTCAAGTTCACCCGACTAACCTCAGTGAATTCATTATTGTTCGAAAACGAACAATACTCTGTGATTAATTAATCCAGATACCCTAAAACGTTCGAGATAAGCCACTTGCAAGCACCATAACCACAGACAATGCCTGTGGAACTATTTCATTGGAGTAATTAACTAATGAACAAGCTTAAAACTGCTGAAATTGGCATCGATACAGGCCAACAGGAGCAAGTTTCAAGAAAACTACTCGCTGTCTATTGCGAACGCGAAGCCCTGATGAATTGTATAAGGGCTACACAGTGGAATACTCAAGACTCCCGATCAGCTGAATTCAACCAGATGTTGTCAGCATTTACTCCAGAGTCTCAGTACCAGCAGCAGAGGCCTACGCAATCATCCTGTAACCCGAATATTCAATCATTCGCACCTTCCAACCAGATCGCCGAAAGAATCAGTATTAACGGCTATTGCGTCCCTGCTGATTATGTAGACCTCAAAGAGCACAGCAAAATTAATGCTGCAATGAAAGGCACAACGGTTCAAGAAAATACGACACAGTTGTCCGCAGCCTGCGAACAGTTCACCCGTACTACCCGTGAGGCAATAGAAACGGCAAGACAAGCCAAAGATGCAGCGAGTATTCAGGCACTTACTGATCAATTACGTCCAGCAGAACAACTGGCAACTCAACTGAAACGCTTTCAGTAAGTAAGCAGTAAATTTTGGATCAAGGGGCGGGTTAAAGACTTGCGGTACCACATCATAACCTGCCCTGTTAGATAACACAGAGTCATCACAGCTAGAGTCGAAACCCCAGCTATATTCGATTGGAGCAACAGCGTTATGCCACTGTTTGAACACTATAAGCAAAGATACGCTTCAACACAGGGAGAAGAGTTTAGTGTTCAGGAATACCTGGACCTTTGTAAATCCGATCCAAAAACTTACGCCAGTGCGCCTGAACGGATGCTTATGGCTATTGGGGAACCCGAAGTTATAGATACATCCCGTAACCAGAGGCAAAGCCGGATTTTTTCCAATAAGTTGATCAAACGGTTCAAGGCATTCGATGAGTTTTATGGCATGGAAGAGGCCATTGAAAATATTGTTTCCTACTTTCAGTTTGCAGCCCAGGGGTTAGAGGAAAAGAAGCAGATTCTCTATTTATTAGGCCCTGTGGGGGGCGGTAAATCATCCCTTGCCGAAAAACTCAAGGAACTGATCGAAACCGTTCCGTTTTATGCCATAAAAGGGTCACCTGTTTTTGAGTCCCCGCTGGGGTTATTTGACCCCGAATCAGACGGCAAGGCTCTTGTTGAAGAGTATGGGATACCGGTCCGGTATATGAAATATACAATGTCTCCCTGGGCCACCAAGCGGCTGGAAGAATATAGCGGCGACATTACCCAGTTCAAAGTAGTAAAACTCTACCCCAGTCGACTCAAGCAGGTTGCAGTGGCTAAAACAGAACCCGGTGACGAAAACAATCAGGATATTTCCAGCTTGGTAGGTAAAGTCGATATTCGCCAGCTCGAAGAATATTCTCAAGACGATGCTGATGCCTACAGTTTTTCTGGTGCACTGTGTAGAGCTAACCAGGGCATAATGGAATTTGTCGAAATGTTCAAAGCGCCTATCAAGGTACTTCATCCATTACTGACTGCTACCCAGGAGGGTAACTACAACAGTACAGAAGGCCTTGGTGCTATTCCCTATGAAGGGACCATTCTCGCCCACTCCAATGAATCGGAGTGGCAGGCATTTAGAAACAACAAGACCAATGAAGCCTTTATTGATCGCGTCAATATCATCAAGGTGCCCTACTGCACCCGAATGAGTGAAGAGATCCGGATCTATGAAAAGCTCTTGGAACACAGCTCCCTCAACCAGGCTCCCTGTGCGCCCGACACGTTGAGAATGCTGGCCCAATTCAGTGTCTTGTCCAGAATCATGGATCCTGAAAACTCTTCGATTTACTCCAAAATGCGGGTCTATGACGGTGAAAACCTCAAGGATACCGACCCTAATGCCAAATCCCTGCAGGAATACAAGGATGCTGCCGGAGTAGACGAAGGCATGGAAGGGTTATCTACCCGCTTTGCTTTCAAGATTCTGTCCAAGGTCTTTAATTTTGATTCGACCGAGATCGCTGCCAACCCTGTTCACCTGCTCTATGTGCTCGAGCAACAGATTGAACAGCAGCAATTTCCCCAGGAATTGGAAGAGCGATATATAGGCTTTATCAAAGAGTTTCTGACCCCCAGATACGTCGATTTTCTGGGTAAGGAAATCCAGACTGCCTATTTGGAGTCATACTCACAATACGGTCAGAACATATTTGACCGCTACATTACCTATGCGGATTTCTGGATTCAGGATCAGGAATTCAGAGATCCTGACACCGGTCAGATTCTGGATCGCAGCTCACTGAACGAAGAGCTGGAAAAAATTGAAAAACCGGCAGGTATCGCTAATCCAAAGGATTTCCGTAATGAAGTGGTGAATTTTGTGCTCCGGGCCAGAGCCGACCTGCAGGGTAAAAACCCAAGCTGGTTGAGCTATGAAAAAATGAGAGCTGTGATTGAGAAGAAGATGTTCTCCAATACAGAAGATCTGCTACCGGTCATTTCATTTAATGCCAAGGCCTCTCAGGACGATCAGAAAAAGCATGCCGATTTTGTTGATCGCATGGTGCAGCATGGCTATACGGAAAAGCAGGTCCGGTTGCTCTCTGAATGGTACATCAGGGTTAGAAAATCCCAATAGGCAAAGGGGCTGCCATGAGTATCATCATTGATCGACGCCTCAACAGCGGCAAAAAGAGTACGGTTAATCGTCAGCGATTCCTGCGGCGGTATAGAAACACCATCAAAGAATCCGTGCAGGAGCAGATCAACGATCGCTCCATAACGGATATGGAGCATGGTGCTGATATATCCATTCCCAGAAAGGATGTTTCTGAGCCGGTGTTTCATCACGGTGATGATGGGCATCGTGAGCGGGTTCACCCTGGCAATAAGGAATTTCACTCCGGTGATCGATTCAAACGACCTGAGGGAGGCCAGGGTCAGGGGTCAGGCGATGGGGAAGCCAGTAACCAGGGTTCCGGTGAGGATGATTTTATCTTCCAAATCAACCGGGATGAGTTTCTTCAGTATCTTTTTGAGGACCTGGAACTGCCCAATCTCATCAAGAAAAACCTGATGGATACGACCGAATACTCTATCAAACGGGCTGGATTCACAACGACAGGTTCGCCTGACAAACTCAATGTGGTTCGTTCACTCAGGGCTGCCCAGGCTCGAAGGATTGCCCTCTCCGGTAAAGAGCGCAAAGCCATCAGAGAATTAAAACGGCAACTCAGGGAGCTGGAGGTGCAACCGGGTCAGCATGACAAAGAGAAGGAAAATGAGCTTCGTCAACAAATCACTGCGTTGAATAAAAAGCTTCGTCGGTTACCGTTTATTGACGATTTTGATCTGCGTTTCAATAATCTGGTCAAGGTGCCACAACCTTCAAGCAAAGCCGTCATGTTCTGCATCATGGATGTGTCTGGCTCCATGTCCCGCGAAATTAAAGACATTGCCAAACGTTTTTTCTTATTGCTCTACCTGTTTCTGGAAAGAAACTACGAAGCCATCGAAGTGGTGTTTATCAGACACCATACGGAAGCCAGGGAGTGCAATGAGCACGACTTTTTTTATGCCAGGGAAACGGGAGGCACCATTGTATCTTCTGCCCTGGTACTAGCCCACCAGATCATTAATGATCGTTATTCGCCAGCAAAATGGAATATCTATGTCGCCCAGGCTTCTGATGGCGACAACTGGGACAGCGATAACAAGGCTTGCCATGATGCTATTACCCAGCAGATTTTGCCGCTGGTTCAGTATTTTGCTTATGTAGAGATCGCTCATCGTCATCAAAATCTCTGGCATACCTACAAAGATATTGAAAAAAATTTCAGCGAACAGTTTACCCAGCAGCAGATTCATGATCAGGGCGATATCTACCCGGTCTTCCGTCGTCTTTTTGAAAAGAAAGTGGAATAGTCATGACTCGCCAGTACCTTTCGACCGGTTCCGAATGGACCTTTGAGTTACTTGAAGTTTACGACAAGGCCATTGGCCAGCTGGCAGAACAGTTTGAGTTGGATACCTACCCGAACCAGATCGAAGTGATCAACTCTGAACAAATGATCGATGCCTACGCTTCTGTAGGTATGCCCCTGATGTACCATCACTGGAGTTTTGGCAAAAAGTTTCTGAGCAACCAACAAAACTATCAACGTGGGCGCATGGGTCTGGCCTACGAAATAGTGATCAACTCCAACCCCTGTATCGCCTATTTAATGGAAGAAAACACCATGGCAATGCAGGCACTGGTCATCGCTCATGCCTGCTATGGTCATAATTCATTCTTTAAGGGCAACTATCTGTTTCGCCAGTGGACCAACGCTGACTCTATTGTCGACTACTTACTGTTTGCCAAAAACTACATCAACCAATGTGAAGAAAAACACGGTGTTGATGCCGTGGAAGAACTGCTCGATGCCTGTCATGCCCTGATGAACCAGGGGGTAAATCGCTACATGCGACCTTCCGCTATTTCAGCTGAAATGGAAAGAAATCAGGCCAGGGAAAGAGAAGAATATATTCAGAGAAACATCAACGACCTTTGGCGTACGGTGCCCTCCAGAAAGGAAGACCGCACTAAAGCGAGACAACGCTTCCCGTCTGAACCGGAAGAAAACCTGCTCTACTTTATCGAAAAAAACGCTCCGTTATTGAAAACCTGGCAGCGGGAGCTGATACGAATTGTCCGGAAAATAGCTCAGTATTTTTATCCTCAGCGACAGACTCAGGTCATGAACGAAGGCTGGGCCAGTTTCTGGCATTACACCCTCATGCATGAACTCTATCGTAAAGGCCTCATTAACGAAGGTTATATCCTGGAGTTTCTACACTCCCATAGCAGTGTGGTGTTTCAACCAGACTTTGATGACCCCCGATATTCCGGCATCAACCCTTATACACTGGGCTTCAATATATTCAGGGATCTACGTCGAATCTGCGAACAACCTACCGACGAAGACAGGGTCTGGTTTCCTGATCTGGCGGGCAGTAATTGGCTGAAAACCCTTCATCACGCCATGGCTCAATTCAAGGATGAAAGCTTTATTCTGCAATACCTTTCCCCCCGGGTGATGAGGCATATGAAACTGTTCTGTATTGATGACAATGACAAGGAATCTTTTTTGGAAGTCAGTGCGATTCATGATGAAGGGGGTTACAGAGCACTCAGGCAATCACTCTCGGATCAATACAATCTGGGTAACCAGGAGCCTAACATCCAGGTTTATGACGTGGATGTCAGAGGAGATCGCTCTCTGACCCTGATTCATAGCATGCATAGAGGCCAAAACCTTCAACCCGATACAGCGATGGAGATTCTTAAGCATCTGCACCTGCTCTGGGGCTTTGATGTACGATTAAACTCGGTGGATGCAGCGGGTGACATTCAGCACAGTTACTGCACTTCAGAAACTCACAAAGTCTCATAAAAAAAGCCCTCAGATGAGGGCTTTAGTTTCGTGTATGTCTGTTATTGCAGAGGTAAAGTTCTGTGATGGTTTCCGGTCATATGCTGCAGGATACGATTGACCTGACAGCTATAACCAAACTCGTTATCGTACCAGACGTAGAGTACACAACGGTTACCATCCACAATGGTAGCCTGACTGTCGACGATACCGGCGTTACGGTTACCGACAAAGTCACTGGAAACCACTTCAAGAGAGTTCACGTAATCAATCTGCTTTTTCAGATCAGAATACAGAGCCATATCACGCAGATAGCTGTTCAACTCTTCAACCGTAGTGTCCTTGGACAGGTTCAGATTCAGAATTGCCATGGATACATTCGGCGTTGGAACCCGGATAGCATTACCAGTCAACTTGCCCTTCAATTGAGGCAGAGCTTTTGAAACCGCTTTGGCAGCTCCCGTCTCGGTAATAACCATATTCAGTGCAGCACTTCGGCCACGACGTGAACCTTTGTGATAGTTATCGATCAGGTTCTGGTCATTGGTGTAGGAGTGAACTGTCTCAACATGACCATTCTCAACACCAAACTTGTCACAGATGGCTTTCAACACAGGAGTGATCGCATTGGTCGTACAGGAAGCTGCAGAGACAATCTGATCTTCATCATTAATGATGTTGTGGTTGACACCAAATACCACATTCTTCAGGTCACCCTTGCCAGGCGCAGTGAGAAGCACTCTGGAAGCACCCTTAGACTGAAGGTGCAGACTCAGGCCTTCCTGATCACGCCATACACCTGTGTTGTCAACGATGATGGCATCTTTAATGCCATAGTCGGTGTAATCAATGGAGTCTGGAGAGCTGGCATAGATGAACTGTATAGCTACACCATTGACGTAGATAATGTTGTTCTCTTCATCCACGGTGATGGTACCACTGAAGGAACCATGCACTGAATCACGTCTCAGCAGGCTGGCACGCTTTTGCAGATCATTTTCAGCCTGTCCCTTGCGCACCACAACGGCTCGCAGGTTCAAACCGGAACCCCCAGCTCTTTCAATCAGGATACGAGTCATGAGTCGACCAATACGGCCAAAGCCATAAAGGACTACATCCTTATCTTCATGGTCGTGACCGTTCTTGCCATCCACCAGCTCAGACACTTGATCACGCACGTACTCTTCCAGCGACTGGCCGCTTTCACATTTTTCAAAACCGGAAGCCAGCTTGCCAATATCAATACGGCCTGGCGCCAGGTTCAGTTTGCTAAGCAGTTCAATAATAGGGAAAGTTTGACGTACACACAGAGCAGAACCTTCTACCTGACGTACATACTTGTGAGATTTGAGGATATCAATCACAGAGCGATTGATGATCGAGCGGCCATAAATCGAGGTCACAACGTTATGTTCACGATACAAGCGACCGATCAATGGGATCATGGATTCGGCTAAGGCTTCACGTTCTTTCCAGTCCTGAAAATGGTCTTTTCCCACGGTTCCAATCCTGTATTTTTTTATGAGCTCAAGGCTGTCAATTAGCTCAAGGCTGTCAATTAGCTCAAGGCTGTTTACTTCTGGTAGACTGCCGTCAATAAGTATCTACACAGATACCCCAAGACGACACAGGTCTATGGTTTCTATGCCCTTCGGCTTCAGGGCTATTATCCAGAGTTCATCGCCACTTGGCAACAAAGTACAACAAACTTTAACAACCCTTTCTATAATTCACCTAACCAGAAGAAAGTAACTCGTTGATATATTAGAACTAGCTGACCGTTATCTTTTGATGGCTACAGGCCTCAATGCATCCAAAATCAGATCAATTCTTCGCTTGTCTCCGCTATAATCAACTACTAACGACACACGTCGCTTTCTCATAGCAGCTTTAAGTAATCTATTCACCGCGTAGCGTCGTATGACACCTGCCTTTTTCACATGCACAACGGGATCTTGCAACTCAACCCCTCTTCTTGACCGGATCGTTGTGACTTCGAGATCAACACTCCTTGAGCCAATCAGAAGCTTCCAGAACCAGGAAATTTTTCCTAACAGGTTATCGAGATTGGTTTGCAGCTCAAAGACCGCTTTAGGTTTATTGTCCTTATCGAGAATAAAGCTGGGTTTGATGCCTTCAGTCGATCTCAGTTCCTCGGCCGTTATGGTCTCCAGTTTTTCGATGGATACATTGACGGCATCCTTTTCGAAATCAGTTACATCTTCTGGAACCGAATCCATGAGCGGTGCTGGGTTGACGGCTTCTAAAGAAAGCTCATCAACGTTCAGGGAATCTTGTTCAGTGTCCAATACAGAAGTGGGTATTACCATTGGCTCTGCAGTAATTTCAGCTTCAAGCAACGAAGTGACTGAAATCTCGGGCACCAATATTTCCGACATCAGTTCCTCCGTTAGAGGAAGGTCCTGAACACTGGTGGTATCGCTCGCCTGATCAACTTCTATGCCAGAATCACTTCGTGATAGTGGAGAGGCTGTAGCATCTTCTTCTGGCAGATTAAGCGTCTCTGGCACATGCGGAGTACGAACTTCGCCTTTAGCCCCCATGACACTCATGGCAAGAAAGTGCATCAGTTTTTTGAATTCCGGACTTTCCGGCTTGAACAGCTTACCCATAAGCTGCTCATAACTGTCCGACTCAACCTTTCCACCCAGTAATTGACTGGCTGCATCACTGAGAACGTCTTTATCCGTCTCAAAATCTTCACTAGAGAACGTCTCTTCACCATCACGGGTCATTGAGACATCATCAAAATTAAGATGCAGTAACTCTTCCAGTTTGAGTTCCTGGGTCTTCTTACCATGGGTCATGTGGTCAGTAGACGGCCAGATTTCACTCATTAACTCATTGAGCTTTTGAATGCGTCGAACATCCAGAGGAAAATCAAGCTTCAGTGTATCTCTTATAAAAGTCCCCAGCGGAGGTTCGATTGTTATTTTGAGCCCTTTTAACGTGACGGGAGTATCCCGTGTTTCCGAGGTCAGATCGTTTTCAAAAGCCAGCCTGGCTTTCATCTCGGGCACAGAAACGGTCAAGGCTCCTGACTCATCCAGATCGACCCCCGTGATACTCGCTTCCATCCCGACAACATCAAGATGCGCCATCGCACCCAATGGTATTCTCTGAAGTGGGCATTTCAATACAACGGGGCTGGCCTCTGTGGCTTTACTTTCTGCTTCCCGTAATGCCAGTAAAACATGACTGAGGTTGGTATAACCTTCGACCCATTCATTACGGTCGCTCTTGCGCCACTTTTCATTCACCAACATCCGTTTTTGGAAAACATCTCCAGCATCTCTGTATTCAACAAGAGACTGATGAGCCCTGCTCATTTCATCTTTCAGCTGACTCAACTTATTGCTGAGCATTTCACGTAAAATCGACTTGTCACGTAACATCGACTTGTTATCTTGATCAGACAAAGTGCCCAAGTCAGCTTCCATCTGACTGGCAAGACCTTCAAGCCTGCTGATTCGTTTTTCTCTTCTTTGAATTTCCAGATTCAATGTAGAACTGCCAGCCTTCATACTGGTCTTCAGTTTGTCATCGGCCATATCCTTATAGCTACTGACTACAGGGGTGAGCAGATGGAGAATAATATCGATACCCTGCCGACTGAGAATATTGTGAACCTGTTCAGCTTCTTCATCGTCAATATTCAGTGCGGAAATTTCAAAATCAATGAAGTCGCGGATATCCGGCTTTTTACCGTTGAGATCACCCAGGGCTTTTTGAGCTCTTTTCTCAAAGTCAGCGGTCATTCCTTTTAAACGGAAAGGAAGCTTCACCAAAGAGCATTTCATCAGTTGGTCCACCAATTCAGCCAGTGGCTCTTTGACGGTCACTTTCAATCCACCACTAAATCTGACCGGACCGGTAACATCGCCATTTTTATTCAACGCAGTACACTTTGCACTGCATTCAGCAACGATCAAGGTGACAGACCCGTCTTTATTCCGCTGAAATTGCTCAATAGCAATACTCATGTCCTGCAGAGAGACCGAGTAGTGCCCCTGATCTTCCATTTTCAGATCACCCAGGTGCATGATGCTTACTTTACCTTGAGAATCTGACGCAGGATCAGGCTGATAAACATTGCGCATACCGCCTACGACTTTGGCTCCTGCATGAACACCGGCTTTTGTCAGAGCCCGGCTCTGCTCTGTTTGATGACTAAACTGTTCCAGCTGATTGCCAAGCAGTTCCTTTTGCGCCGCATACCAGGGCTCTTTTGCCTCTAGCTCGGCAAGTTCCCGATGCAGAGCTTCAGCAGAATCCAACAGTGTCTGATACTCCCTGATCTGCTTTGGATTCATAGCTCTGTCCAGTAACCCCCTTAATGCCTCCAGCTTTTTGTTGATTCGACTCAGTTCTTTGGCGGCAGCCGGTATTCTTTTTACCCCTTGTGCCTGCCTGGCTTTTAAGTTCTCGATTCCTTTCTTCATAGAACCACGAGTTTTGCTGGTCGACACATCCATTCCAGCTAAAGCCATGGGCGTCAGTACACTCGCAAGAGTACTGACTGCGCCGCCTGACAAAGGCTTTGGCGTAATTCCACGTTGTTTAAGGGTTTGGAATGTATTTTCTGAAGGGGTTTGCGAAAGGCTATTGACCAGCCCCTGTTGCTCAGCGACCTGCCGGTAGTTATGACTGCCTGCCTCAGCCCTGACATCGTCTTGAAGGGCTGATGGACTCAGTGCTCTCGAGTTTCCTGTAGGTTCCGTCTGCATGGGAATTCATATTCGAGTTTCTATTGATATTAACTATAGAAAACTGCTGGAAAGCCAGATTACCCTAGGAGCCTGTCGGACTTATGCTTTCGAGCATAAATTTCAGTAGAACGAGTCGAATTATTCGATGGATTCGTGAGAATAGTTGACCTACTTAATCGAATTCATCGAATAATTGGGCCGTTCTTTCTGGAATTTAGGCCGAAATAGTCTTAAGTCCGACAGGCTCCTAGATGACCGACAATCACTCAGCCTCAGGGACTAGTTGGAAAATAGCCGGGAACCAATGATTCCAGTAAAGCCATCAGTTGTTCTGCCCCCTGACTGCTGTCACTGATCACTTTGCCGTCCATCTCCAGTGACTGCACACTCAACTCTTTAACCCCCAGAGTTTCCATCGTTTTATTAATGGAGTCCGCCTGTTCACCCAGTTTTTCATATTCCCTGGACAGGGCCAGCATTTTGCTGGGCAATTTATGGAATCCGCAGGTCATCAATTCACTCAGCTGGTCGCTCAGAGGGGGATCAACAGTTATGCGAGCACCACTGAGTTTCACAGGCCCCAGCGACTGGTTTCCGACGACTACATCACTGGCTGTGCACTCATCCAGAGCCAGTGTCAGACTGCCATCGGAATGTTGACTGAACTCACTGATGACTACTTTCATGTCTTTGGCCGACAGCTCTGTACGACCATTTTCAGACACACGGAGATTACCCAGATCCAGCTCGAAACCTTTACCTTGAAAGCCCTGTTCACGAGTTTCCTGATAAACCTTTCTTAAACCACCCAACAGTTTCGAGCCAGCCGCCATCCCAGAGCGCATTGATCCGGCGTGCTCTTCCTGCAGATTGGCCTGCATTTCAGCCAGCTTTACCTGCTCTTTCATACCTTCCAATTGACCAGCCACCTGAGGTTTTCGTTGTGTCAGAGTATCCAGTTTCTCCTTCTTCATCGCCGTTTTTGTCTGCAGCTCACTGTATTCCTGCAACCGTGCCGGACTCATATCTCTGCGATCCGTTCTGATCTGTTCAAGCTTCTTTTCAAGCTTATGGATCTCACGTTTAAGAGAAGCGGTTTTTTTATTGATACCGGATAATTCTTTTTGCAAAGCCGCATTCTCACCCTTCACTTTTTTGAGATGACGCTGGCTTGAAAAGGTCATGCCTTTTTCGACCAGAGGGGATGCAACTTTGGAAACCGCTGATAAAAATCCTTTATGACTGACTTTGACCGGTTCTGCCTTTCGGCTCAGTAACGACGTGTCCGAAGGCGCCCCAGAATTCTGAAAACCTGAAACCCGGTTAGGCTCTGACGGTCTGTGCTGTACTTTGCGATGATTGCAGGAGCCTTCCTGCTGTGACACAGCAGGTTGGTAAACGGAGGCGCTTGAGCCTGTCTGGCTGGCTGATTGAATCGGCATTGAGTGAGTCAGAATAATTGTTCCTACTAACACTATATGACATTCAAAATAAACAGACCGAAGGATGATCGTTGTAGGCGCTATTTCATGGTATATAGCGCCCTGAACAGCTACAATGGCCGGTCTAGCGTATCCAGGACAAGTCACCTTTCATGTCGCAGGCCAACTTGAACTCATCCTCTTTTCAGCTTCCAGAGACTCCGGGGCATAAAACCTTCTGGGGTCAGTTGAGTCAATCCTCCAGTTCTTATGCCATTGCCAGTGCCGCACGGTCTACCCGTCGTCCACTGCTGGTTATTACCCCGAATTCAGCTCAGGCCAATGCGCTTAAAGAAGAGCTGAAGTTCTTTCTGGAAGATGATAAGTCGACAAAAATCCTGCACTTCCCGGATTGGGAGATTCTGCCATACGATGCTTTTTCTCCCCACCAGGACATTATCTCTCAGCGACTGGAAACCCTGTATCGCCTGCCCCGCAGTGAAAAAACAATACTGATCATCTCTGTTTCCACCTTACTGCACCGATTGTGTCCAAGAGAGTACCTTGAATCCAACTGTCTGGTGTTGAAACGGGGCGAAACCTTTGTTCTTGAACATAAAAGAAAGCAGCTTGAACAGGCCGGTTACCGCTGTGTTGAAACCGTGTTTGAACACGGTGAGTTTGCGATCAGAGGGTCGCTCATGGACATTTTCCCCATGGGCTCATACACCCCTTATCGAATTGACCTGTTTGATAACGAGATAGACACCCTGCGGGTCTTCGATCCGGAAACTCAGCGCTCCATTGATCAGGTTGATCATATTGAACTGCTGCCTGGCCACGAATTTCCAATGGATAAAGCTTCCAGGGATCGTTTTCGCAGCCAGTTCAGAGAAACTTTTGATGTTGATCACCGTGAGTGCCCTGTCTATCAGGACATTGGTGAGGGCATGGCAAGCCCGGGGATTGAGTACTACCTTCCTCTGTTTTTCAAGCAGACAGCGACCCTGTTTGATCATCTGTCGACACAAACCACCATCATTCAATGCGAGGGTGTCCAGGAAGCGATTGAGCAATTCTGGCAGGACCTGACTGATCGCTATGAAAACCGGAAGGTTGATCCTAACCGACCGTTATTACCACCCGCTCAGGTACTGATGCCTTCAGAAGAGATTAATCGGGCGCTGAAGCAGTATCCACGCATTGTGCTCTCAGCCGGGAGGGTTGAAACCTCCGGAAGCTTTAACCTTGATCACCAGCCATTACCCGAGCTGACGCTGAACGCCCGAGCCGATCACCCTCTGCAACCGCTTGAAGCACTGATTGAATCAGGCTCCAGAATTCTTCTGGTTGCTGAAAGTGCGGGTCGCCGTGAAGTACTTCTGGAAATGCTGGCACAGTCGGATATACGCCCGAATGTCTTTAACAGCTGGGCCATTTTCCTGAGCCGGAAGGAGACGCTCGGTATTACCGTAGGATCTCTGGAGTCCGGATTATTTCTCAGTGATCAGAATATCGCTTTGATACCAGAGTCATTACTGTTGGGCCAGAGGGTCATGCAGCGACGACGTCGGAAAGGGACAACAGAGGCTGAGACCGATCAGACCATTCGGAACCTGACCGAGCTTCGGGAAGGCGCTCCAGTGGTTCATATTGATCACGGTGTAGGACGTTATCGTGGCCTTCAAACCCTTTCAGTGGATGACCAGGTAACCGAATTCCTGACTCTGGAATACGCTAACGAAGCCAAACTTTATATTCCCGTCGCTTCACTCCACCTGATTGCACGCTACACAGGGACCGACGATGAACTGGCTCCATTACACCGGCTCGGCAGCGAACAGTGGACCAAAGCACGTCGCAAGGCAGCTGAGAAAGCCCGGGATGCGGCAGCCGAACTGCTGGATATCTATGCCCGGCGCGAAGCCAGAAAAGGTTTTGCTTTCTCAGCACCGGATCAGCAATATCATGCCTTCAGTGCTGGCTTTCCTTTTGAAGAAACCCCGGATCAGCAGCAAGCCATTGTCAATGTCATCAAAGACATGTCTGAAGGCAAACCCATGGATAGACTGGTCTGTGGCGATGTAGGCTTTGGTAAAACAGAAGTGGCCATGAGAGCTGCTTTCCTGGCGGTTCAAAGTGGCAAGCAGGTGGCTATCCTCGTACCCACTACTCTGCTCGCACAGCAGCACTATGAAAGCTTTCGTGACCGCTTCGCTGACTGGCCCGTTGAAATTGACGTAGCTTCACGCTTTAAGTCAACAAAGCAGATTCAGGGACTCAAGGAGAAGGTCACTGAGGGTAAACTGGATATCATCATTGGTACCCATAAACTGATCCAGGGTGATTTCAAATTCAAGAACCTTGGCCTGCTGATCATTGATGAAGAGCACCGTTTTGGCGTAAGGCATAAAGAAATGCTGAAATCGATGCGCTCTGAAGTCGATATTCTGACCCTGACCGCGACTCCGATTCCACGGACACTCAATATGGCCATGTCCGGCATCAGGGATCTTTCCATCATTGCCACTCCACCCGCCCGCCGCCTCTCGGTTAAAACCTTTGTTCGACAAAGTGACAAGCTGCTGGTCAAAGAAGCGATTCTGCGTGAGCTATTAAGAGGTGGGCAGGTTTATTACCTGCACAACGAAGTGTCCAGCATTGACAAAGCAGCAGCTGACCTGCAGGAACTGATTCCAGAAGCCCGAATCGCAGTCGGTCATGGCCAGATGCGTGAGCGAGAACTCGAACAGGTGATGTCAGACTTCTATCACAAGCGACATAACATCCTGATCTGCACCACCATTATTGAAACCGGCATTGATATCCCGAATGCCAACACCATTATCATTCACCGGTCGGACAAGTTTGGCTTGGCTCAGTTACACCAGTTAAGAGGTCGGGTCGGACGTTCACACCACCAGGCTTATGCTTATCTGCTGACACCTTCACCCAAATCAATGACCAAAGACGCCCTGAAAAGACTGGATGCGATTGCCGAGGCACAAGATCTGGGAGCTGGCTTTATGCTGGCCTCCAATGATCTTGAAATTCGGGGAGCGGGTGAGTTGCTAGGTGAAGATCAAAGTGGTCAGATACAAAATGTTGGTTTCACACTCTATACCGAAATGCTTGAGAAAGCCGTTGAAGCCATTCGTAAGGGAGAGACTCCGGACCTGGACAAACCTCTTCAGCAAGGCAGCGATGTTAATCTGCGCCTGCCTGCCCTGCTGCCAGAAGACTATATCCATGACGTCCATAATCGACTGATCTTGTACAAACGTATTGCAGCGGCCAGTAATGACGAAGATCTGAAAAACCTTCAGGTTGAGCTGATTGACCGATTTGGATTACTGCCTGAACAAACTAAAAACCTGTTCCGCCAGACCCGACTCAGATTAAAAGCAGAAAACATGGGGATTGTTAAAATCGATGCAGGCGCTGGCAGTGCCCGGATAGAGTTCAACAGTCAGCCAGAGATTGATCCCATAGCGATTATTCAGCTGATTCAGTCAGAGCCACACCTATACAGACTGGAAGGCAGCAGCGTGTTGAAGTACAGTGGCTCCATGGAAAAAGCCGAAGCACGATTCAAGCTCCTCGAGCAATTACTGGATCGACTGGCCGCATAGCCGGACTTGAGCATCAGAAGCAGCCTCTAGAGGGCTGCTTTACAGCCTTAAGCTTATAAAACTGTTTACGTAATTGAATGATCACATTTTCGAAGTCCACCACTCAGAAACCTCAAGAACCGCATGCAGCGGTGGATCATACTGATGACCAGCGAGGCGCTGAATTGAGCAGGGATTTTATGAACAGCCTTGAGCTAACTACAAACAGCCTTGAGCCACATACAAACAGCCTTGAGCGAAAAGTACTCTTTACCAGACTACAGAGAGTCCTGGCTACCCTGCTCCTGAGCACAGCACCTATCACCGTGATGGCCAATACTGCTGATAAGGATACCGCTCAAAAGAGTGATATACGTTGGTATCAGGCAGATATGATCGTTTTCCTGAACGAACAGAGCATGAATGGCAGCGAGAAATGGCCTGATATCGGTGCCCACCCATTACCTGCCAAAACAATCAAGCTCAAATCCTATAACGCCTCGGGAAATAACCAAGACCCTTCTTCTGACCTGACGAACTTTCTGGATCAGTCAGAAAAAAAATCCGCTATTGATCTGGAGCGGGATCCTTTTGTCTCACTGCCCTACCCATCGCAGTTATTGCAGAAAGAAAGCAGTACCTTGTCCAGAAATGGCAGCTACCGGATACTGGAGCAGAAAGCATGGCTGATACCCATCAAGAAAGGTCAAAGCACTCAGCCGGTCAGAATCCGCTCTTACAATACACAAAGTAAAATGCCCAGCATGCTGGAAGGTACTGTCACCGTAAGCTCCAGCCGCTTTCTGCACGTCAATGTTAATTTCTGGTACAGCGAACTGTCCTGGGAAGGTCTGGCGAAAAACATGGGCGATTTTCAATCGTCTTCAGAGTCTCAGCAGAAACCTTTAGTGAATAAAGATCTGCAACTGGTGACTGCACCGGGCGGGCAACCTATGAGAATCTCGCGAAACTTCCAATTGCAGGAAAGCCGCAGAATACGAAACAGCAAGCAGGTTCAATATCTGGACAGCCCGGTCATTGGCGTTCTGTTCAAACTAACGCCTTACGAGAGACCCGAACAGCCACTCCTGCCTGAAATGGAGAGTGAGCCAGATAAAAGTCCTGAGCTGGGCATTCTACCCGGTATCGTCAACCAGAAAGACAGTTGAATATGAATGAAAAAAGAGCTGTCAGTGTCGCAGCTCTTTTTTCATAATAAAACTGTTCTTCCCTTCGTCTGTTTCATAGGAAACCTGATCCATCAGCTTGTTGACTATGTGCAAGCCACGGCCACTGCATAACCAGGTTTCTGGATGCTCGGGATCAACCGGTAATTCATCCCTATCCTGAATGACTTCATCCGGAATGCTTTGGCCCCAGTCACTGACAGCGATGTTCATCATGGTCTTGTCGAGATCAACACACACCTGCACGGGATGACCGGCTTCATTTTCATAAGCATGCTCAATGGCATTATTGACGATTTCTACCAGACAAAGCTCTAACCGGTTAATCTCCACTGGAGAGAGTGTTGTCATGGCACAAACGCCTCTGACCGCCATTGCAACCAAAGTTGTATTGGATAGCTGGCTATCTATTTCCAGCTTCAGTACCTGTGACATGTCAGCCCCCTTTCACAGCCTCGTCCACTGAACCATGGAGTTTGAATAATTTATCCATGGACGTAAGATCAAAAAGATCTTTTACCGCAGGCTGCGCAGAGGCAAGACTGAATGAGCCATTACCCGACAATTTCTTGAGACCTGCCACCAGTGCTCCCAGACCACTACTGTCCATAAAGCGCACTTCAGTAAGATCAACAACAATATCGGTTTTGCCATCTTCAATCAGACCAAATACATAAGTCTTGAACGCTTCTGAAACTGAAGCATCAAGTCGGGTCTCATCAATCTGAACCACCGTAATGTGGCCTTCCTCGTGGTGTTCAAACGCCATGCCTTCCTCCTGGCTATCAGGGTTTCCATTCCAGTAACAGGTAGGTTACATCGTCATCGAAACGGTCTAACTCACTCCAGTCTCTGACATTTTTCTCTACCTGGTCAATAACTGATTTTAAATCATCATTCAGAGTGTCCTGCAGACACTGTAGTAAACGGGCCTCTCCAAACTGTTCGCCATCAGCGTTTTCACACTCAGTCACGCCATCCGAATACAGAAACAGACGATCACCTGGCTGGAACTGCAAAGTGCAGGAGGTGTAGTCCATATCCGGCATCATACCAATCGGTACCCCCCCTCCTTCTACCGGCTCCACAGATCCCTTTTCACAACGAATCCAAAGTGGTGGTGGATGACCAGCCTGAGAAAGAACGACTTCACCCGTACGACTATTAATATGCCCATAAGCAATGGTGAAATAGAGCATCGACTCCGGTGTCACCTGAAATCGTTTATTCAGGGAAGCAAGGACTTTTTCAGGCGCCCTGACTTTGTAAAAGGGCTCCTGATCAAACGTTTCCTTAACGATGGAACCTCTGCCTGATGTTTCAGAAAGAATATTGTTCAGGGTAAAAGAGAACAGTGCTGATGGGATACCATGGCCGGCGACATCCAACTGATAGAATCCGAGCGTTTCACCGTCAATAGCCTGGTAACCGAACATATCACCACCCAGAATTTTACTGGGCTTGAAAAACCAATCAAAGGAGACATGCTGGATAGTTGCCGGTTGAGCCAGCAGAACTTCCTGAGCCTTGGCGGCTGATTCAAGATCTTTCTCTACGGTTTGAATGGCATGCACCAGCTGTTGATTCTGCTGTTCAAGTTGCTTCTCTAGTTCAATAATTCGAATCCCAGCATTAAGACGAGCACCCAGTTCATCAAAATTTACTGGCTTGCCAAGAAAATCGTCTGCCCCATGATTCATTCCCTCTACAACGGCTTTATGATCAGCATTGCCCGTGAGCAGGATAAAATAAATATAACGCCCAAGATCGGATTTTCTGGTCTGCTTCAGTAACTCCAGACCATCCATCTCAGGCATCATCCAGTCACTGATTATGATTCTGACTTCCTGATGCTCCTGTAAAATCTCAAGAGCTTCTTTGCCATTTTCCGCCTCAAGAACCGTATGCCCTTGCTTTTTCAGTACCACTGAAAGCATCAAACGCTGGTCACGGGCATCTTCAACAATAAGAATATTCATGTAGCCTTTATCGGCCTGCTGCCATTGGTTGTTAATTCACTCATACCATCATCTGTCGTGTAGATGCTTTGCAGACTCAACATTGGGTTCTTGCAGGACTCTCATCACCGGATAGGCAAATTCTGCACCCGCTTTTTCAACAGCGGATGCGATCAGCAGCATCACACTTTCCTGCACCCTGACAAAATCGACTCTTCCCTTGGGAATGACATGCACTCTGACCTGGCACTCCAGTGATGAGTCTCCATATTTGAGAAATCTTGCATAATGGGGCTCAGAACAATCCAGCTCAGGATGTTGAAGAAAGCCTGCAATGATGTGGTTCATAATGGCGGGAATTCTGTCCAGATTTTCATAACAGATGCCAAAGTTTTCAATGATCCGACGGTTACGCATTCTGGAAGGGTTTTCCAGCACAATACTGGTAAACACTGAGTTCGGAACAAATACAGGGCGACGGTCAAAATTTCTTATTTGAGTTAACCGCCAGCCAATATGCTCCACATGCCCTTCTATTTGCCGGTCTGGGGAGCGTACCCAGTCGCCTTCCTTGAAGGGCTTATCCAGCATCAGCATCAAACCACCAAAGAAGTTAGCCAACCAGTCACGGGCTGCCATGCCTACGATCAAGCCACCTACCCCACCAAAGGTCAGCAAGGCAGAAAGCGAATAACCCAGTTTTTGCGCAAGCACCAACACCGCCAGAACGATCAGCACTACATGAAAAAAACGAGATAAGGTTCTGGCTGAATCAAGATCCTTGGACTTAGCACCTGAAATAACAGCAATATGCGGTAATTGCCTGATTAATCTCAATAAAAGCCAGAGAGGAAATAACACGGAGGTAACTGTTTCTGCGATGGTCAGCCAGTCATGACCTTCGAGTTCGTCATGATCTATGAACCAATGCACCAGATAAAAAAGACAGAACAACCAGGGCAAGATTAACAGAGGCGGTCGAAGAGCTATTGCCAGACAGGCTCTTATTGATTGATTCTCAGATTTTGCCCAACGACTGAGCCAGAAGTGACTGATCCAGGAAGTAAACAGAGCTGCTACCGTTGCTGACAACAGATGTAAATGCCCCTCGCTCAGTAGCGTTTCACCCCAGAACATTGTCTGCCCCTCTCACTGGAAAGACTCAATGGCCAGGGCAACGCACATAAAAGCTTGCCCCTCCTTCTCTTTATATTCAGACCATTGAGATAATTCTTGAGGATATGAGGACGATTAACGTTAAATTGATTTCATCACCGGAGAGACGAAATCAACTTTTATCATTAGGTTCTGTTGACATAACTCATGTTACGCACCCTTCATCGACTGAAGTTCTTGGAACGATGATGTCAGCGCTGAAAGATAAAGCTTCGCTCGCAACTCAAAGTGGTTCAAATTGAGCTTGTTAGACAAAACCTCAAGACGAA
>NZ_JBPCXO010000148.1:0-21651 GCF_051008435.1 Endozoicomonas sp.
GGATTTTGCGAAGGAGTGCCGTACCGGGGAGTACGGTCGACTGAGTAAAACTCCCTTAGAGCGGTAATGGGCAAGTGAGAGCGGGAGCATGTTTATGAAATATCCGGGCTAGCCTTTATCACGACTGAATTGTCTCTATTCCTTTTCGAAGACTTGAAGAAACACACTTTTAGAAGCTTTTCGTAATGTGCGTTTTTTCGCCATCAATGCGTAATGAGAAGTAAGGAGTATAAGATGAGATTAAAAAACCCGATTCACTTTTATCAGTGCTTGCTGGCAAGCCTGGTGCTTTTGTTCTCAATGACGCTTCAGGCAGCTTCCGATGCTGACTGGCAGAGAATCGGTGAGAAGCAGATCATTCCAACGGATGATACAACCACGATCCGAATTATTTCTGAAGCGAAGTACGTCCCTTATAAGTCGATAAAATTTCACATTACCCGGGGCGATCTGAAGATCCGTTCTGCCAAAGTGCATTTGAGTGATGGTCATGTGATCAATCTGAGTATTCAGAAACTGATCAAGGTAGGACTGGAAACCAGAGAGCTCGCAATTCCTGACCACTTTCGTTCCATTAAAAAAATCGTCTTGTATATCAAGGCTCCGATCGATCACTCATCCAATGTGATTGCCTATGGCAAAAAAGCCGATACAACAGACGAACAGCCATAAGCCAAAAATGCAGCTCGCCCTGAAAATATAAAACAGCTACAGAACCAGAGAGCTGTATTTTCATCGTAAAAAGTCGTGAGCAGAACAGCCTGCCAGCCCAGGCAGGCTAATCTTTTTCCCAAGAGTTTTTTGTTTCTCCAGTTATCACTTCCGATGTCTCCATGATCCTCTAATAAAGTTTTTTCCTTATTGGGGAATAAACCCTGAACTCACCCCGTCTTTGGCTGTGTGTAATCTTTATGGTGTTCCTATGTCTCAATCTGCAAAACAGTTTCAACAGCTTACAACCCCCTGGCGTGACCGGTTGTTCTCTGTTGCTGTAAGACAAGCAGACTCACGACAGAGAGCAGAAGACTGGGTACAGGAGTGCATGCTTAAAGCCTGGAAACACTTCTCAGACCTTAAAGAGACAGAGACCGTTTATGCCTGGCTTCTGAAGATACTCCATAGCGTCATTGTTGATGATGTCAGAAAAGAATCCAGACGAGCACAACTCGCGCCCGTTGTTTGTGTAGAGGATGAGGAGTTACAGAAACACTCATCATCCGCCTCTGGTCCCTTTGAGACACTTTTACAGAAACAGAACCAGGACCAGTTAAATACAGCCATTTCAGCCCTTCCTTACGAGTTCAGGGAAGTTCTTCTGTTCAGGGACGTTGAAGGGCTCAGTTATCTGGAAATCAGCGAAATTCTTGGAATCCCGAAAGGGACGGTGATGAGCCGACTTTCCAGAGCCAGAAGAATGCTATCAAGCACAATAATCAAATCGAGCGACAACCGTTCGCCTCAAGTTCGCACTCATTTAGCAGGAGGTTTGTCATGAACGCTTCCTACAACACAGAAGATTCTAAATGGAAGGAGCTGCATAACTCCCTTCAGGACTTGCTGGCTGGCTATGTCGACAATGAACTGGAAGATGATGAAGTAATGATTGTAGAGGCTCATCTTGCAGGCTGTAAGCTCTGCCGTGATGACCGTGCAAGACAGATTTCTCTCAATCAGAGCCTGAGTTCACTGCCTCTTGAAAGAATGTCTACTAATCTACATGAAAAGTTAGACCTGATTACTGAACAGCCCCAAAGTACTATTGAAACTCGAAAGCAAAAGCCCAAAGTTCCTACTCCCACCCGATGGCTGGAGCGTCAGTGGCTAAAACTGGCCTTTTCAACCGGAGGCTGGGCAACCGCTTTTGCATTGGTAGTGGCTCTATATATGCAACAGATGCCAAATACTCCCCATAGCGATATTCCAATGGTGGCTGATGCCCTGTCTCAATATCAGACAGCTCAGAAAAACATACTACCTGTTTCACAACAGTCAACGGAAGCACCTGCCAGTTGGCCGGGAGGAACTCTGCTCTCCAGCTGGGAAACCTCCATAGGAGGGGCTCCTGCTAAGGTATACGCCATGCGTAGTGGTAAAGACATCGTTTTCCAGTACCGCATTGATGAATCCGTTCTCTTCAGAAATCCGGAAGTTCGACAGGCAATTGCTCAACAAGGCAGTTACTCAAGTGAAAAAGACGGTACAGAGGTTCGGGCACTCCCCATGGAGTCCTCAGGCCTGCTGATGGTCGGCCCATGCAGGGCTATGCCAGCTGTTAACGATTTGAAAATTAATACGATTTGAACCGGCTAAAAAGCCTGACTGAATAACCAGTACCCTCAAGTGAGATCTTAGGAATGAAAAAAGTTAAAGCACTGGCGACCTCAATTGCCCTGGCTACTTTGGCAGCATCCTCTATAGCCTCTGCCGCTATGAACATGGACACCATGGATAATCGTGAAGGTATGTTTTACGACGCTTCTATTCAGCATCATCCTGCAGATGGCGTGATCAGACTCTACGGTCCAGGTGGCCCTCACTCTGCTTTGATCAAAGTAGCTGAAGCCTATGAGAAGAAAACAGGCCAAAAGGTAGAAGTTATTTTTGGACCAGAAAAGAAATGGACCCGTGATGCTCAGGCCAAGGCCGACATTATCTTTGGCTCTTCTGAACAGTCCATTACAGCTTACCTAGAAAACTATCATTTCATCACCCAGAAAGATGTTCAGCCCGTTTATATCCGTCGTGCAATCATTGCGGTTAAAAAGGGCAACCCCAAGAACATCCAAGGTTTTGATGATCTGCTGAAACCAGATACCAAAGTGGTTGTGACCGAAGGTAAGGGTGTTTACAACACTTCAGGCACAGGTGTTTGGGAAGATATCGCGGGTCGTGAAGGTTCCCTGCAAGATGTGCAGAAGCTGAGAAAAAACATTATTTCTTTCGAGAAAGGCAGCGGCGCTGGCTTTAAAGAGTTTAATGAGCAAGGCGATGCCTGGATTACCTGGATCGACTGGCCTCTGACCAACCCTGGCAAAGCGGACTACGTAGAGCTGGAAAAAGACAGAACGATTTACAGAGACATGAACATTGCCGTGTCTCCAAAAGCTGACCCGGCGACAGCCGACTTCGTTAAATTCCTGAACAGTAGTGAGGGGGAAAAATTGGTAGCAACTCTAGGCTGGACTCGCTAACACCTGCCCTGAGCTCAATGTCTGTGTGTATTGGCTGAAAGTTCCCTGCCTTCAGCCCTTTTTATTGTGAAAAATTTTCGTTGCTGTGAGTAGTAAATATATTTCCACTCATGGCTGTTTCTCGCTAACTCAACTCTCCCAGGGACATCCAAAATAATGAAACCTCGTCTGATAATGATGGTTCTGGCAACCGTACTGAGCAGTGCTTCAGTATGGGCATCTGATATTTCTACAAGCACCGCTATGGGTGATGTCTATGTAGATAACAGTGGTATGACACTTTATACCTTTTCAAAAGACAGCAATGGCAAATCAGTCTGTGAAAATGACTGTGCAGACCGCTGGCCACCGTTTATGGCTGACGGTATAAACAGTGAGTACTTCACTGATACTCCAGGGTTCAGTAAAATTGTCAGAAGTGATGACTCAAAGCAGTGGGCCAAAGACGGCATGCCTCTGTACACCTGGTTCAAAGACAAACAAAAGGGCGACATCACAGGTGCTGGTGTAGGAGGCGTATGGCCTTTAGCACGAGTGGATGACGTTACAGTCAAGCTCTATAACAGCGGCCAGAAGCGCTTCCTGGTCGACTCTCAGAACAGGACTCTGTATACCTTCGATAAGGATCAGCAGAACAAGTCCAACTGCTACGGTGACTGTGCTGTTCAATGGCCACCAGCTTATGTAAATGCTGATCTGACAAAAGGCGGAATCAATAACATTAAGGCTTCTGGTGGCTTTAGTATCGTCAAACGTAATGACGACTCTTATCAGTGGGCTTATCAGGGCCAACCCTTATATCGTTGGTTTAAAGACAAAGCTCCAGGTGAAACCACTGGCGATGGCGTCAAAAACGTCTGGCATATTGTCTCCAAGTAAAAATATCTTGCCCAAATGAGTCTTTCTGTTTGGCTGAGTTCGCTCAGCCAAATACTGAATAGCCACCGTCCACAATCAATGTTTGCCCGGTAATGTAGCTGGCATTCTGACTGGACAGGAACAATGCTGCATTGGCGATATCTTCAGGCGCTCCCCAACGTTTCATGGGGGTTCTAGCCATGATCGGGTCGTTCATTTCCGGTATATCTTTCATCACGGATGTCATCCGGGTATCGATCATTCCTGCGGCAATCGCATTGGCACGAATGCCATGCTGAGCCCAGCTGATCCCCAGAGTTTTACTTAATTGCACCAAGCCCGCTTTAGCCGCTCCATAGCCTGGCACCATTTCATGGCCAAAAAATGATGTCATGGAAGCTATGCCAATAATGGAGGCACCTCCAGGCAACTCACTCTTTGTTAACAGAGGCTTGCAGACACTGGCCAGATCAAACGTCGATGTCAGATTAATCCTCAGTGCCTGGTCAAACACTTCAGGATTCCACTCATCCTGACCTCCAGGCAAACTGGCCCCTGCATTATTGATAAGAATATCCAAACTTTCCAGGTCATCAGCCAGAGCCTGAATAGCTCCTCTGTCTTCGACTTTGAGCGATTTATAGGTAAAGGCAGACAGATCATTGTCGTAGTCCTGAGCGGTTTTTCTGGTACCGGTAATCGTCACCTGAGCACCAGCAGCAGCAAAGGCTGACGCAATACCGTATCCGATGCCATTACTGCCCCCCGTCACCAGTACCCTGGCTCCGCGAAAATTGTATTCTGCGCTTGCGTTGATCATAGTTTTTCCTTGTTCTTATCAAGATCAATATGGCTGGCAGTTCACCAGGACTTTAATGGCACTTTCTGGATTTCTGGCGGTTGCCAATGCCTCGTCAAAATCATTCAGAGAATACCGGTGACTGATCAGTGACTGAGGATCAACCTGCCCACTTTCCAGCATTTCGATGACCTTTGGAAACTCGGTTGGGTAAGCCATGGAAGCAGTGATAGTCAGTTCTCGAATCAGAACATTAACCAGATCCAGCTGAACGGGTTCTTTGTGGACACCCACAACGACCAGTCGCCCCCCTCTTTTAGACAAACTGACCGCTTGCTGAAAAACAGGGCCAACCCCTGTTGCTTCAAAATAGAGATCGGAGTCAGAAACAGGCATTCCCATCAGACTGGTTGAACCATGCCGTTCTTGCAGGAACACTCCCAAGTCGCCACTGTCAGCCAGAAATGGAATAGCCCCGAGGGTTTCGGCAACACCCAGACGATGCTCAGAACGATCGACAACGATTACATCCTTCAAACCGTAATAATTCAGAACCTGAAGAATGCCTAATCCAATAGGTCCAGCACCAAAAATAACCGCACGATCTTCAGGTTTGGCCTGTCCCTGATGAACTGCATGCATGGCAACGGACAAAGGCTCTATCAGGGCACCGGTTTCAAAACTCATACCATCAGGCAGCCTGATCACAGCCTGCTCGTCTTTGGCAGCCCCCTTGACATGGAGCCAGGGAGCAAAGCCACCTTCAGAACCATAGTTACCTATCCCGTTGCCGTTAGCCTCAGGATTGACAGTCACCCTGTCACCGACCCGGACATGGGAAACATTGTCGCCTGCTTCCAGAACAGTACCGGCTAATTCATGACCCAGAGGCATAGGTGAGTCAGGACCCAGTCCTCCAGAGGCAATGTACCCGAGATCCGAGCCACAAATACCGCACTGTTCAACCTGGACAATGACATCATCAAGCCCGGCAACTGGCCGCGCGACAAGATCCAATTGAACCCGATCCGGACCGTGTATTCTAATCTGTGGCATCTGCTTCATAATTCCTGAACCTCTTCAGTCAAAGCCTTCGATTTAACAAGACCTGTTTTGCGCTGGCCCAGATGATCGATCTGATTCTGCAACCAGGAGCTCAGCCAGAAGTTCTCACTGAAAGTCAGAAGTTTCTGGTGAATAGTGACAGCGGCATCCAATACCATCTCGTTATCGTCTTTTGAGAAAGCGATATCAAGAAGATGCAATGCTTGTTCATAACATCCCTGTTCAACTTTTTGTTGCGCCCGCCCCACCAACGCTTCAACGCCTCCAGCCAGGTCTAGCAGGTCACTGTAAACTGACGACGGTGGTGTTGCATAAAGCTCGGTCGTAGACTGATGATGAAACCAGCCGGCATAATGTTCCCAGATAGCCCTTACTCCCCAGGACACCTTGCCGTATCCCTCTCCTACTTCGATCTCAGGTGGAATCTTTATTTCCTTCATCAAGGTATGGACATCTTTACCCTCATTCATGCCTTTGACCGTCTCATCATGCACATGATGAATAGCATCACGAAGACAAGTCAGTTCTTCTCTGATCACTGCTTTTCCCACTACTGGAGCATGGTGACCATAGACAATCATCTCAGGTTCAAGATCCAGAACAGTCTGAACAGCTGAAGCTACTGTCAAAGCATCGCGATAACGATCACCACGAATGGTGACCAGATTAGGAAAGTGGCCAAAGGGACAGCCGAAGAGATTGCCGGTAAAGCAGATGTCATGCTGTGGCAGCCAGACAATCAGGGAATCATTGGTTTCCGCGCCGGGAACAGCTATCAGTTCTACATCCAAACCTCCCAGAGTGAAGCAATACTTATCCTCAAACAAAATGTCAGGACTGGGAACATCCTGAGCAGGAAAATCAGTAATCCCCTGATCGGCATAGTACTGAAAAGCGTCCATAAACTTGCTGGTAAAAGCAAAGCCGGACCTATTACCCCGAAATGCTGAAAGTCGCTGATCGTATGCCTGATGTTCAGTATTCCCGGCCTGGGCAATCACCTTTAAGTCATCATGCTCTTCTCTGAAAAAACCAACTCCCCCCACATGGTCAACATGTCCCTGGGTGAGAATCAGATGTTTCACTGGATCTGGTGAAAAACTTCCGAAGTTCTTTCTGTGAATGGGAGCTTCAAAACCCATACCAGAGTTAACCTGAATACAACCTGCAGGAGTCTCTATCAGATAGCAGTTAGAAAAGCCCTCTGACATGATGATGAAGTCATTGATGCGCTCACCACCCAGGCGTGCAGGCTCCGGTGCCACTGGGCGGGATTTATAGATGGGTTCTCTCATTATTATTCTTCCCCGACTGAATATGTCCTATTTCCAAGGTTACTTTGTGCTTTATTATCTGGACTCTTGCTTCACAGGAAACTGATCAAAATAAAAGCTGAATCGTTGACTCAACTCCTGCCTGGAGATGCCAAAATCACCCTCAAGATCATAGATAACCTGACCTTCCTTTCCCCTCGGATGAGCATCAACATAGCCCTGTAGTTGCTGTCTTGCTTCTACGGTCATTTCCAGGCCAGCCTTACTATAGATTTTCTCTACCATCGCCAGATCATCTGCCATAAATTCATGGAAAGGCACATCAATGCTCTGATCGTCAGGTAGTTTTGATCGATCTATCGAACAAGCTCTCAGCAAGTGCTCTATGCGATCTGGCCAGTAGTCAATCAGGCCGCCGGTGTTCACAGACTTTCTGCTCATTCTCTGACCATAAGCCAACATGGTGACCGTGGATTGGATAACAGACACTGGATCACGATGAGTAACAGCAATGGTGGCATCAGGAAAAACCTTGAGCAGTACTGGTAATTGCTCAAGATGCTGAGGACACTTCAACACCCAACGGGTTGGAGTGTCTGTATCCCGTTGTTGCCAGATCAAAATCTTCAAGACAGTTTTCATGTATTCATAATGTGGCGTCTGGTCTGTCGCATAATAATGATCCCGCCATCGGGGAGACTGGGTCAGCCATTCATAGTTATAGGAAGCAAAGTCCGGCCCCATCAGTTCCAGCTCTTCATGGATATGGTCCGGGTTCATGGGGTGCATAGCTGCCAAATAGGGTGTTGCCTGCTTCATCATCTCCCAGGTATCACTACAGCGCTGATACCGGGGATCTGTGCCATCTGATAGAAGTTCTTCACCGGGAACCGGCACTGGTTCATAAGACTCCCAAAGTGGCAGAGCTCTGAGGCGTTGATCGGAGGCCATCAAATTTAAAAGATGAGTCGTGCCTGAACGTGGCAACCCAGCCACAATAATCGGCTTTTCAATCTTTATGTCATGAATTGCCGGGTGTTTTTTCAATACGTCATGAATCAATAAACGACTGCTGGCATGCTGAACCAACTTGTTAAACAGGCTCATCCTTCCAATCTGCCTAAGACCAGAGTCGCTGTTCCACTCATTAACAAGAAGATCCAGCCGTTCAAGAAAGTCACTGTCACCAAAATCATCCAGACCTGTTTTTTCTCTGGCCTCTGCCAGAACAGATTCACGGCTTAACTCCACTCTCAGAGTTTCATCAAACTCCAGAATGCTCTTCTGTAGATCGGTGTAGACCGGATCCCTCAGATCATTGATACGAATCTCTTTGCTCATGTCACTCTCATTATTTTTGTCATGATGCTTTCATCACCCGAATGATGAAAAAGAACACTGAGTAAACTTAATATGCACGTATTAAAACTGAACTTAATACTTGAGTATTAAAATATCAAGACAAATGCTTTATTATCTAATTCTCTAGTCACTTAAACTTCACACAATGAAAACAGCCCGAAAAGACACACTTACCACTCGAAAAAATCTCACAGATGCAGCAGAAAGGTTGTTTGCCGAAAAAGGCATAGATAATGTCAGCCTGGTAGATATAAGCCGGGCAGCAGGACAGAAAAACCGTTGTGCCCTGCAATATCATTTTGGTGACAAAGCAGGGCTAATCAACGCTGTTCTGGATAAACACAGTAAAGAGATAGATCATGCCCGGGGAGAAATGCTGGATATATTGAATGAGAAAGGAGAGTACTCTCTTCGTGATGCCGTTTGCATACTGGTTAAACCATTGGCCAGAAGAGTGGAACAGAATCAAGGTGGCAAGGCATTTCTCAGTATCAACAGTCAGATGATGTCTTCAAGCCAATATGCCGACTTGCGAGTACAGCGTGTGCCGCTTCTGCCAGACACTCAGAGGCTGTCGTCCATATTCAAAAAGAAAATCAAGGTAGAAAGCCCTGACGAATTCAGTGCCCGGATGCTGATTGTTGATTGTATGCTGTTCCACAGTTTATCCGCTTACAGTTCACGGCCTGTTAGCATTGAATGGGACAAGTTTATCGAGAATCTGATCGACAGCATTACAGCAGTCATAGAAAGGTAAATTTAGCAGGAGAATCGCTTGCTCTTGATACCCATTACCTTGCCGAGCCCTTCTCGGCAAAGAGCCAGTTCCAGAGCACTTCGAATAACTTGAGAATTATCCAGAGTCATAACGTCATCAAGAATTTCTTTGGCTCTTTCCAGGGTGATTTTTCTGAGTGCCCATTTCACCTTCAGCAAGTTGGTGGCACTCATGGAAAGCATATCAAAGCCCATGGCTAACAGAAGTACAGAAGCGACCGGGTCGCCTGCCATTTCGCCACATATCCCTACCGTTCGACCTTCTTTATGACAATCTTCAACAATCTTGCGAAGCGCCTGCAAAACCGCAGGATGGAAAGAATGGTATAAGTCCGCCACTCTGGGATTGTTACGGTCCACGGCCAGAAGGTATTGAGTAAGGTCGTTGGAACCAATCGAAAGAAAGTCGACTCTCTGGGCTAATTCGCGTACCTGATAGACGGCAGCAGGCACTTCAATCATGACACCAACCGGAGGCATCATGACCGGCAAGCCTTCGGACAATACTTCGCCGTGGGCCCTGTGGATAAGATGCAGAGCTTCCTCCACTTCAAAGACGCTGGTCACCATGGGCAGCATAATACGAAGATTATCCAGACCGACACTGGCCTTGAGCATCGCTCTGATCTGAACCAGGAAAATTTCCGGATGATCCAGGGTTACCCGGATACCCCGCCAGCCCAGGAAAGGGTTATCTTCTTCAATGGGAAAGTAAGAAAGCGCCTTGTCTCCACCCACATCAAGCGAACGCATGGTAACGGGTCTGGGAGAAAATGCTTCCAGCTGCTGTCGGTAGATTTTTTCCTGCTCTGCCTCACTGGGAAACCTTTCCCGAAGCATAAAAGGAACCTCTGTACGATAAAGACCCACACCTTCAGCTCCCCGATCCAGAGAACGAACAGTGTCAGTCATAAGACCGGTATTAACCCATAAAGGCAGTCGGTGTTTGTCCAGTGTGACACAAGGCAGATCGCTGATGGCCTCAAGCCCTTCAGTGAACTCCTTTTCTTCTTCAACGACCGCCTGATAATGTTCCAGCAACTCTTTGGACGGAGAGGCATAAACCAGCCCAAGGTTACCATCGACAATTAACTGCTTGCTGGACACCTTGTGGTAGGGAAGATCCACAGCACCCATAACAGTAGGAATGCCCATAGCTCTGGCCAGAATAGCCGCATGGGAGTTACTGGATCCCTGGATAGAAACCAGACCCACCAGGTTTTCACGGGGTACATCCGCCAACATACTGGCCGTGAGTTCTTCGCTGATCAGAATGGTCTGATCGGGATAAGTGATGCACTGCTGGTCGTGTTGCTGAATGCCTGCCAGAACCCGCCGACCGAGATCTTTTACATCAACAGCACGCTCACGCATGTAAGCATCATCCATTATCTCAAAATTACGAACGTGCTCGTCTATAACCTGTCTGAGTGCGCCTGGAGCCCAATTACCCTGTTTAACCCGGTTCTTGATTTCCAGCCCAAGGGCATTGTCGTCCAGCATTCGCAGATAAACATCGAATAACGCCTGTTCTTCTGCTGGCAAATGGCCGGAAAGCTTGTCGGCTGTCGCCTTCATTTCCGAACGCACTGTTTCCAATGCCAGATCCAGGGATGCCAGCTCTTTTTTCACATCATGACAGGTACGATCAGGAACCGCCCCCAGATCAGCCACAGGTGCCACCACCACAGCTTCACCAATAGACACCCCGGTTGCACCGGGAGTCCCCTGAAAGCGGGCAGTTTTCTGGGTATTGACAGTGACATGCAAAGAACCCGTGGCTTCCGCATGGGCGATAACACCCGCCAGCTGCGCCGACATGGTGACCAGGAAAGCTTCTTCATGCTCGTCAAAACGACGCTGTTCTTTTTGTTGAACGACAAGAACACCCAGAATCATTCGGTGATGAATGATGGGTACGCCCAGAAAAGCATGGAACTTCTCTTCACCGGTTTCTTTGATGTATCGGAATTTGGGATGCGAAGACGCTTCTTCCAGGTTAATGGGCTCTTCTCTGAGACCCACCTGACCAATAAGGCCTTCGGACTGGGATAACCGGGCGACACCTACAGCCTTTTTCTTAAGACCTTCCGTCGCCATAAGCGTGTAAACAGCTTGCTCTGCATCGTAGAGATAGACAGAACAGACTTCTGTCTCCATCGCTTCCCGAACCCGCTGCACGATAATATTCAGCGCAGCCTGCAAATCAGAGGCGGCACTGACTTCCTGTACAATCGCACGCAGGGTGTTCAGCATGGTGACTTAATCCGGTCTACTTATCTATCTCCTGTGTCTGTTATCACTGGAATAACAGACGCCCGACTCTGTTGTTTACCATGAAATGGTTTTCAATGCGGTGACAGACAAAAACAGACCTGTGTCTGTTATTCAGAGTAAGACACTCTTGCTGCCATCACCTGACCTTGCGACAGGCCAATCAATAATAAAATATTATTCACTTTTGCATCCGCTTGAGAGTGGCATAGTTTTCATCACTCAAGCGTCACAATAATGATTGCTCTCACTGAATATTGTCTGAGCCTTTCAATCCTGTGTCAGCATTGAAAATAGTCTCAGTATCTACAAAAGTCATGAGTCTTTATTAGCCTGCAGGCGTCCTATTCGGGGAGCCAGTTCGCGCAAAGCACGACGATAGACTTCCCTTTTGAAGGAAACAACCTGCCCCAGTGGATACCAGTAACTGGCCCATCGCCAGCCATCAAACTCTGGTGATCCTGTATGATCCACACTAATCCGGTCATCACTGCTTAACAATTCCAGCAGAAACCACTTTTGTTTCTGCCCAATGCAAAGCGGATGCTGGTCTCTACGAACCAGTCTTCTAGGCAGGCGATAACGCAGCCAGCCACGAGTGCAAGCCAGAACCCTTACGTCTTCCGGCTGAAGCCCAATTTCTTCATACAGCTCGCGATACATGGCTTCTTCGGGGGTTTCATCATCGTTTATGCCCCCTTGGGGAAACTGCCATGCTTCCTGTCTGATTCGCCTGGCCCACAGGACCTGTCCGTGATGATTAGCGAGGATTATGCCCACATTGGGCCTAAATCCATCTGTATCAATCACGTAAGCGGCTACCTTAAACTATCTCTTACTTTGCATTGTTTCATAAACCGCTGCAAAACAGCAATCGAGATCTTTGCAATCAGGATGCCACTTTTGATACTCAGTCTATTGTTTCAACCTATCGTTCTTCAAAACTATGACAAGGGTCTCAAAAAACCTTATTTTTCGATTAATTCAGGAGCAAACAACTGAGCGTCTTGATATGGGTTAAGCATGATCCCGACCACAATACCCGCCCTAATAGAAAATGCTTTGATTGTGATATTTGAGTAATAGAGGGTCATTGCTATGAACGTTTTCATAGTACACTCAGACCACACTTTTCAGCAGTGAAGTCTGGCAGGAGGATTTGTGGCGCTGGCAATTTTTGATCTTGATAACACCCTGATAGCTGGTGACAGCGACTATCTCTGGGGACAATTTATGGCCAATGAAGGAATGGTGGATGCTGTTCGCTTTCATGAAGGCAACGACCACTTCTACCGTCAGTATGAAGCGGGCACGATGGTTCTCAGTGAATACCTGGATTTTTGTCTCGAGCCCCTGACCCAGTACACACTGGATGAACTCAAAGTCTGGCATGACAAATTTATGGAAAAGATCATTCGTCCCATCATGCTGGAGAAAGCAGCGAACCTGCTGAAAAAGCATCGGGACCAGGGTGATTACCTGATGATCATAACCGCTACCAGCCGATTTGTTACCGAGCCCATCGCCAAAGAACTCAACGTAGACACCCTACTGGCCATAGAGCTTGAGATTGACGACAACCGCTACACTGGCAAAGTCGTTGGCACACCGACCTACCAGGAAGGAAAGGTAACCCGTCTGAAGCAATGGCTTGAGGAAAAACCTGAATACTCTCTGGAAGGCAGCTACTTCTATACCGACTCAAAAAATGACCTGCCACTTTTGAAACAGGTAGACAACCCTTTTGCGGTCGATCCAGATGAACATTTGGCCAACGAGGCCAGAACCAATGGCTGGCCAATTCTGTCTCTGCGCCCACTCCACATATAATATCCAGAGCCTGTTTCATTCCAAATGGAGCAGGCCAAATATTTTACAGTCTGATCTCAATATGTGCTTTATTTTAGACAGGTGGGACTAACCCAGGTGTTTCATAAATTGCTGCAATGCTCACGCAGAACCTTGTGGTACTAATGAGTTTGGCGATTGAGCGCCGTACTGGTGTGTGCGGTCGATTGAGCCAAGCTTTCATAGTGCCGCAAGGGGCAAGTGAGGGCGCACGCAAATTTATGAAATATCCGGGCTAGTAGCTGGCCATATGGAATCAAATATTCTGATTTATTGGGCAGTTGCTCATAGCTGGAATTTTATCAGCTGACCTTAAAAAACAATCATGCACTGAGGAAAAGTCCGATGAAGTTTCTTTTGGCATCCAACACCCTGGAGCATTTCGCTTTTAAGGATTTTATCCGGGCAGCACTTCACACTCACACCAATGCGCACATTTTATTCACAGGTGATCTGTTAAATGTTTTTCCCGAGCCTGGAGAAAATTTAGAAGGTTCCATCTTTTTCGAACTGTTCGGAGATATTATGGTCAGAGAGATGAAGTCACTGATTCATTCGCGTTTTCGCGATGTACAGAATTCCAAGTTAACACCTCTTCTGAAGCAAATGTTTCAACCGATGGGCGACTTCAGCAACGAGGCAAAACAAATTGCCAGGCAACGTTACTCTTCGCTGTTTACCGAGTTGGAAGAATCTCTGGGCGAACAGAATCTATGGTTCATACCAGGCAACATGGATTACCCGGATCTTGCCGAAGGTCATACATTTAATTCAACGCGTTTGATACAACTAGACCAGTCGTGGTTCGAAGCCGATGGCCTCAAAGTCAGCGGTCTGGGCGGAATTCCCAACACAGCTCATCCATTCCGCAATGTGACGGAGATCAGCCCCTACGAAATGTGTGAAACAGAGTATCTGCACCGCCTGAATAAAATGGTAGGTACCGATGTTTTGCTGACGCATCTCTCGCCAGATGAATTTCCACCGCTGAAGGATTTTCTGATGGAAACTCAAGCGCGGTTGTTGATCTGCCGGGCTCCGTTTGATTTTCGTCGGCAAAGCGATTTTCGTGGCGCACTGAAAGTACGTGACTATGCAGATGGTAAAAGTGTAATAATGGTACGTCCGTTTGATTACCCTTCAAACCAGGCATATGTTTTAGACTTGTTTCAGGAGATGGGGCCGGTCAAGCAACATCTCGACGTATTTTACTGGTCTCATCGCTCTCCTCTGACCGAATAAAAAGACTACAGACAACCTCGGGCTGGTTTTTATCACCCATGTTCAATCCAATGACAGCCTGCGTTTGCCGGTGGCTGACATTACAGGTCTGACAAACAAGAAACAGATTATCTCGGTGGTGGATATAGCTCAGTCAGCCGGGATCGTGCCCATTGACCTCAAAGCCTGGCAGGCCGATTTTGTCATCGGCTCCAGTGTGAAGTGGCTTTGTGGCGGTCCGGGCAGCGGTTATCTGTGGGCCCGTGATGAAATCGTCGAACAATGTGAACCCATGGATGTGGGCTGGTTCTCTCACCAGGATCCCATGGAGTTTGATATTCATCACTTTCAGTATGCCGAGGGTGTCAGGCGCTTTGCCGGCGGAACGCCTTCTATCATGCCTTTTACATTATCTGCAGAAAGTATCCGAACGTTGGACAGCATCGGTACTGAAACGATTTTCCATCATAATCAGAAGCTGATTACTCGTATTATTGATCAGATTAATCAGGGCAAGGTCCGCTCACCCTTACAGGAAACGATTCAGGGAGGCACTCTGGTTATCGCGTTTAAAGATGATCGCAGTGCACTGGAAGCCATGACAAGTGCAGGCATATTCTGTGACCAGAGATCAGAAGGGCTGCGTTTTTCACCCCATATATACAACACGCAGGAAGACGCAGACCAGCTGATTGAAGTGATTAACAGTCTGTAAACATAGCTTCTTCTATTCTCCCCAAGTTGCCGCTTGTTTCTTCACAGGTGGCCTCCTAAAATATTCCGATCAATTCTAGGCATTACTAACGATGATAGAAGTTACAGACAGGGAAATGGAAAGAGCCTATCGTGATCATAAAAAGTCTTCAATGTCCTTAAAACCTAACTCTTTCTCAGGACTCACTTGTCTTTTTTATGCTGTAGAATGTGGATTAAAGTCAGTACTGATGAAGCGCCAGCAACAAGTCACAACAGAGAATGTCGAAAGCTTTGGTCATAATCTCAACAACATGCTTGATGCATTACGTTGTGAAAAGAGCTTACGCCTACCAAACAATATTGCCCTAGAACCACTAAAACGCCCTCAACAGCAAAGAAATTCCTGCCAAAGCGAACTCAACCAAGTTTGGCGCTATGGTGTTATGCTAAGAGACTCAAAACAACTGATTGAGCTGACCAGTAAGCTGGAACAAATCTGTTCATGGATTAAACAGGAGCTGCGCGGATGAACCTCTTAAGCTGGCTGGATATAGAGCGAGTCTTAGCCTCTGAAACTCAGAATTTCACCAAACTTCCTGAGGGTATTTCCAGCATACGAACATATAGTGATGCTATTGAAATAGATACCATCAGTGAAGATCGCTCTCCAGCTTACGAGTTACTGAAAAAAACCTTTGGAAGCCACTGGCGTCAGGAAGGAGGCAATGCTCAAGTATTTCTATCCTATTCTAGTCACAGTGCGATAGACGTCATTATCAACCAAGATGCTGAACTTGATGCCCGCTCAGCCAAACCCCTATGGAAGGACTTAGGCTATGCTGATGAAAATCCCATACTGCCTAAAGCTCCTGAGCCTTTCTCTGGTAAAAGTAGAGTAGTTGCTTTTCACTCCTTTAAAGGTGGAGTTGGTAGAACCACATCGTTACTAACTTGGCTTATGGCTACGATCAGGCAGTCACATAAGTCTGAGGGTTCAAGACCACTAAGAATTTTATTAGTTGATGCTGATTTGGAAGCTCCAGGGCTAACTTATCTTTTTAAGCCTATAGATAGGCCTGAAGTGTCATGGGTTCAGTTACTTGAGGCAACCCATTATCCACCTGTAGATAGCCATAATGTTATTCGTTATTTCTCAGATGAAGTAAAACGATTTACTAAACATGTTATGGGAGCCGAAGTTTGTTTACTTCCGGCTTTCTCTGTTACAGATCATATGGATATGTCACAACTTATCGATATATCCGTTCGACCAGAGCATCTGGCTCGCGGCTTGGATCAACCATGGAAATGCACTGATACCCTTCAAAAACTCGGCAATAGTCTTGATGCTGACCTGGTTCTGATTGATTTGAGAGCTGGATTAAGTGAACTCTCAAGCCCTCTTCTTTTTGATCCAAGACTAGAGCGCTTCTTGGTAACAACTCTCTCAGAACAAGCTGTTCAAGGTACACAGTTCATTCTCCAAAAAATGTCAGCCCTTGCTGCAACTACTCAGTGGCAACAACGGTATGGCAATGACACTTTGGCTCCGAGAGTCATTGCCACTTTCATTACCGATGAGTTTAGAAAAACTGACCGCTACTTTTCTGGCATTGAACAACTCAAGAAAGCTTACGATCTAACTAAAGATGATGAGAATGAAAATGCAGCTGACAGTCTAGAGATAATTGAAGGTGAGTTCAGCTCAGCCATGTTACATATTGGAGACTGGGACAATGCACTACGAGTCATTGAGAAAAACAATCCTCTACTTGAAGAAGCCGAAGAGTGGGCAAAGAACTTCTTGTTACCAGATTTGGTCTCAGAATTAACTCACTGTCAAAAAGAAACAACCACTAACCAAGCAAAGAAGCTTCTTGAGTTAAGCGACAGGCTCGTCTTTGCTGAAAAAGGTGAGAGTGATCGCCTATTACTGACAGACCCATTACGCGAACTAGCTCAGAGGCATATTACTAAGCTCCCTCTTGTAGTCTCTATTGGCGCTAAGGGAGCAGGAAAAACCTTTAACTACATACAGCTTTGTAGAAGAAAAAGCTGGCTTACTTTTCTGAAAGAATCACATGTCACGTTAAGCAATGAGGATGAAGCACAACTCAATAAAACGTTCATCCTACCGCATATCCACTCAGAAAATGCTGAAGGAGAGGCACTTAGTGCTGTCCTTGGTGCCAGAGATCACTATTACAAAACAACAAAAACCCAAAGTGTATTCTCATACTCACGCTTTGACGATCAGTTAACCAAAGCGCTTTCTGATCAAGCTACAGACTGGTCTCAGTTTTGGGAAAAATCCATCATTGAATTACATGGAGCAAACCCATCAGAAGTATCTGACTTTGCAAGTTTGACTCTATGGCTACAAGAAAAGAAAGTCAGAACCATAACCATTTTTGATGGTATAGAAGATCACTTCAAAACTGTTAGCTCAGATAAAGCACAAGCCTCGGCTTTAAAAGCTCTTATTAAAATCCCCAACCGTCTTCAGGAAATACGGAATTGTCCCATGGGGATCATTACTTTGATAAGAGAGGACTATATAGAAGCAGTGGTCCCTCAAAACCTTGGTCAGTTTCGTTCAAGATATGAGCCCTATCAACTAGTATGGGATGCTGATGCATTCCTACGTTTAACTTACTGGACATGCCAACAAGCTGAACTTGATTTCGCCGACTCTCCTGTTGAGAAAATGACTAGCAGTGAAATATCAGCCAGGCTCCATAAACTGTGGGGTTTAAAACTGGGAAAACCTACCTCTCGTGAGGCCTACACTGTAAGATGGGTCTATGCTGCTCTCTGTGATTTGAAAGGGCGCCTGCAAGCTCGAGACATTGTCAGATTCTTAAAATTTTCCAGCTTTGAAACTTCGAAATCTACTTCCACGATAAGTGATAGAGTTTTGTCTCCAATGGCCATGCGAAAAGCAATGACGGCTTGCAGTGAAGGTAAGGTAGATGAAGCAAAAAAAGAGTTTGCTGTACTAGGTGACTGGATAAAAACGCTGTCCAGCGTAGATCCCGAGCACAAGCAAATTCCATTTTCCGCTAGCGATGTTGGACTTGAGAGTGAACAGCTGGAAAGACTGGTTGAGTTTGGCATTATTTATGAAGATAAACGCAAAAACGAAAGTAAACGTTATTACTTGCCAGAAGCTTATAGAAAAGGCTTAAACTTCACTATGGCCAGAGGCGGAAGGCCAAGAGTTCAAGCGATGTTGAAAGAGTCCTTAGGAAGGCTTCCTGTAGATATATAACTTTAACTCTCTCAGGCTCTATATTCGATGAGCCTGAGAGACATGTAATAAATTCAGACTCGGGTCACTCGAGCGATGATCGCCTTGATGTATTCTGTCTCCGGAATGGCAGGCAGAACAGGGTGGTCTGGTCCCTGATGCCCCTGCTCAATAATTTGCAGATTGCGATCGATATGGCGGCTGCCTGCCCTCAGAGCATCAAACAGTGAATCCTTCTGAAGGTGCATAGAGCAAGAACAAGACACCAGAATGCCGTCCTTTTCCAACAACCTCATGGCCAGTTCATTGATACGGCGATAAGCCTGCTCACCGGCTTTGGTATCTTTGCGTTTTTTGATAAAGACCGGTGGATCAACAATCACTACATCGAACTTTTCACCTTCATCTCTCAACGCTTTCAGCGCTGTGAAAGCATCCCCCTGAATCGATTCAACACGATCAGCAAGGCCGTTGAGCTCAGCGTTCTCATGAACCAGATCCACAGCCTGTTCAGAAGCATCAACACAGACCACCTGACTGGCACCAAACGCGGCACACTGAACACCCCAGCCACCGACATAACTGAAAACATCCAGTACTCTTTTACCATTTACGTAGTGACGCAGACGTTCCCGGTTCAGACGGTGATCATAGAACCAGCCTGTTTTCTGGCCTTTCATGACCGGAGCTTTAAATCTTACACCGTTCTCTTCCAGCTCAACTTTTTCTGGCACCTCACCATAAGCAACCTCTACATACTCAGGCAACTTTTCCAGTTGGCGACCTGTCCCGTCGTTTTTCAACAAAATGCCTGAAGGCTTGAGCACCTTGACCAAGGCATCAATAATCTCATCCTTGACCGCTTCCATTCCGGCAGTGGACATCTGGGCAACGACAATATCACCAAAGCGATCAACCACCAGGCCGGGCAGCCCATCACTGTCACCAAAGACCAGACGGTAGAATGGCTTATCGAACACCCTTTCCCTCAGGCTAAGGGCAACCTGAATACGGTGCACCAACAGTGAACGATCCAGAAAGTACTTGGTATCACGACTGACCAGACGGGCACAGATCAGGCTGTTCGGATTAATATACCCAGACCCGAGGGGTTTACCTTCAGCACTGACAATCTGAATAAGCTCTCCCACCTCAAAGTCTTTAAGGGGAGAAGCCTGAATATCGACTTCGTTGCTGTAGATCCAGAGATGGCCAGCCTTCAGTCGACGATCAGCCCGGTTCTTCAGGCGAAGAGTTTTTAACGTCATGGAGTTACTACCAGAGCGGCAAGAGGGATAAGCGTCTCATTATAATAACTAGCCCCACATTCTCCAAAGCAACTATTGAAGCCATATTTAAAAGCCATTAAGCTCAGCTGAGTTTGATAGGGAGTTGAAAGGTTTAAATCAAGCCTTTCTATTGCAGCCAGTCACAGTAATCTGACTGCAGCAAGAAGTATAAAAACAAATGGAGTTTGTAGTAGTGTCCTCATATCACACCCCACGGCAGAACCATCTGATTGCTGGAAAGCATGGTGGCGTCAAAATCTTTTGCAGCCCTAACGCATTCCCCGTCTACCAACAGCTGGCAAGTAAATCGCACAATGCTAACTACTGGGCAACACTGATCATAAGAGCCGTTAAAGGGCTCAAAAGCGGAGCTGTAAACAGTAAAGATGTGTTTGTTCGCACTTCCTCAATGCACCAGGGATTACAAGATTTTCAAATAGTATTACCGGGCTGCAAAGTCTTTGCTCAGCGCCATGATAATGGTGATTATGTTATTAGCTCGATTGTGCATGCTGATGATTACAATCAACTGCAAAAATCCAATGAAGCTCCTGGCTTGCATAGAGCTAACAGAGAAGGCAGTTTGTGGAAAACTGAAATAGCAGAAAATAATAAGGTAAAAAATCGGCCCACCATTAGTGTAGTTGCCGTTTCTGATACTGGATTTAGTAGACCTGCATATGCAGCTGAAAGAGTAGGACCACGAATCAAAAAGACAGTCAATAGCAGTGTTAATACAACGGGCTTCGATCTGTTCTTTACGCCTGGTAAAGGCCGAATCGCAGGCCTGAGCAATCTTCGCCAGGCCATGAAAGCAGACACCGATAAAAGCCTGAACGAAGCCTCGGCCTTACTGGCCAATATTATGAAAGATTCACGAAAAGAGGAAAATATCACCTGGTTTGCTGACTTTGGTGGTGTTGCCATTTTGACACAAGCCATGAACATTCTTAACCGTCATAACCTGAAACTGAAAGGTCATACTCTCTACCTTCATCGGCCTACAGCACGTAAAGACAGTATATACAAGTTGAGTCAGTCTCTTGGAATGACCGTCGATAGAACCTTCGTAACCAGTAACCCTCTGAATACCAACGAATTAATAGGCTCTGGTAGCCTCACACTTCCTTTTCTTCGCAAACAAAAAGAAGACAGCTATACCCTTTTACAAATGGGAATGGATATAGGCAAGGGGATTACGGGAGGTACGAGTGTCTGGAAAGCTGGAGCTGCATTAGCCACAGCAGCTTCAGCTGCAGCCCTATTCCCGGCATCCGCTACTGTTATTGGAGCCTTGGGATTAGCGGCTAAAGCCAGTGCGACTATCCCAGTCGTTGCTGCCCATATGCCAAACACCACCGATCGAATCATGGCGAAGTTCTGACTATGTTCTATCTACCCATCCAGTTACGAGAGCCTACAGAGCTGGTAGTCCCCAGAGGTCCTGATTTTTCGAAAGCAAACTGGGCCTCTGTCAACTTTGGCGGCACCATTGTCAGGCTTCGACTACCCAAACACAGGCCTCCTCATTCAGACTTGGAAGAAACTCATCTGAAAGGTGAGATTCAACTCAATATCAAAAGTACCTATTTGAATGCCAATCCCACCGGTCACTGGCAACACTGCCATGCTCTGGTACGTGACTGGCGTTTTTGCGGCCCCTGGTTTACCGGGACACTTGGCAAGGTTCACTTTGCATTAAGTGTCAATAAATGTCAGCTTCAAAATAAGTCTGAAACCCTGTTTC
>NZ_JBPCXO010000149.1:0-4989 GCF_051008435.1 Endozoicomonas sp.
GTTTGAGACAGTTTTTATGATTATTTGAGGCGAATAGCGAGCTATTCAACGAAAAGAATCATAAAAAATGGCCAAATCAGGCTTTTTCGCAGTAGGTCAGTGGTAAGTCCGACAGGCTCCTAGTGTCAGGCTTTCATAATCAACCACTAAAATCCCATAGCCTTTCGAGCAAACCGGCCTTTCAGTTCCCGACTCATATCGAGACAGGTTAACCCCAGATTTCTGGCCAGAATCACCGGCAACTCCTGTCGGGAAAACAGTTTCACCAGACCATCACAGAAGTCTAAAGTCATCTTTTGATCTGCCTTCTGTCCATCGACATACTGCAGCAACCGGGTCAGATTACCAGGCGCAATACCCTGCCCAAGAGATTCAACAATGTTCTGTGCAAGGGCCAGTGTATCCCTGATGGCCAGGTTGTATCCCTGACCTGCGACAGGATGCATGGCATGAGCAGCATTACCTAATACGACCAGTCCTGGTCGTACCTGCTCACGGGCAACACTGAGAGCCAGAGGATAGGTTTCACGCTTTCCTACCCTGGTAAACGCCCCCGCCCTGTAACCAAACTTTTCCTGTAAAGTTGCCAGGAATGCCTCATCGTCCATAGACATTTTGTCGTCTATCTCATCAGAGGGGACTGTCCAGACCAACGCTGAGCGATCATCTGAAAGAGGGAGCAGAGCCATAGGACCTCTTCCGGCAAACCGTTCATAGGCTACGCCTTTATGAGGCCTGTCCAGGGAAACATTGGCAATCAGCGCATGCTGTTCGTAGTCATAGTGCTTACGGGAAATACACAGTTTTTCCATCAGACTGGAACGCCCACCGTCAGCAAGAATCACCAGTGAGGCTGCTGTCTCAACAGCCCCTTCAGGCTGCTCGATAGTCACTTTCATTTCTGAATCGGGTAAAGGCTGCAAGGACTGAACTTGTGCAGGACTCAGGACTTCCACCAGCCCCTGGTCACGATAGTCTTTCAGTCTTTTAAGTAGCACTTCACCAAGACGATGGTTTTCTACTACATAGCCAAGTGCAGGAACGCCTTCCTCCTGATGACTGAGGCTCGTGGCTCCAAAATGCCCACGGTCAGACACCTGAATATCCAGAATAGGAGTGGCAAACTGATCCAGGCCGGACCAGAGTCCAAGCTCTTCATAAATCAGTTGAGTGCCATAAGAGAGTGCCGAGGCCCTGGCATCGTAACTGGGTGGAGTATCCCTTGCCTCATCAATGGAGTGCGTCTCAACCAGAGCAACTTTCAACCCATACTCTTTGATCGCAGACTCCAGAGCACACAGTAAACTGGCACCCACCAGTCCACCACCAATGATCAGGACATCATACTTCCCGGTCATCTCTCTCTCCTTTCTACCGTAAAACACTCATCACCGAAGGGAACGCCAACACTTTCTGTCTTCATTCGGGGGTTCATCCCGACACAATGGACTTTCGCTGCAAGTCCATTCAATGGATGGTTTTTTTGCCACCCTTTTTAGTTTTTTCCTGAGCGGTCACTTCAGAAAAAACAGTAATCAGCGCCATTCGAACAAATTCACTGACTTCTATGAAGAAGCGTTCAGATTCATCACTGTTATCCGCTTCTGGCTGAATCTGGGCAATTTCAGAGAAGTCACTCAAAACCCCTTCCACTTCTTCACTCAGGGTTTTGCTACCAATCACTTCACCAAAGCCGGACAGGAAGCCCTGACACCAATAACCCAGAGCCTCTGTTCTTTGCTCCAGAGCGTCGTCATCGGGCAAAAGCAGGGCAATGGAAAAGTCGGACTGATCCAACTGCTGCAAGGTTCCCTGATACATTTTTGTCAGCAGATCCTGAAAGCGGCTGTCCAGCTCTTCATTATCCAGCTCTTCATTATCCAGCAAACCGGACACCTGCCTGAACCAGGTTTCAACACCTGGCTGACTGCCAGCAGCAAACGTACCGCAAAGTATTCCATGCAGTTCGGAAGGATGACTACCCCCTCCCATTTCTACCAGTCGATCAGCTAACTCATCAAAGGCGACAACGTCAAAAGTCGCATCACTATTTGTCATTACTATTACCTTGAAAGCCTCTTGGAGGGGTCCACGGAACACCGAATAACCGGCCTTTATCAGGATGGATTGCAAGTCCGACAGGAAACCAGCCCCCTAAGACTCTATGAAAAATCGATAGTGCGTGAGTGTACCAGATTTATCGAGTAGGCAAATCGCAAAGGCATTGTTCTGTATACCTACAGCCGCTATAGTAGATCCAATAACACGGTCCCGGAACCTATGAACGACCACGAACTCGCAGCTCTGAATCAGAAAATTGATTATCTGGTAGCCATCAGTCTGAAACTGAAAGAAGAAAACCGGTTACTGCGTGCCAAGGAGCAATCCTGGCTGGCCGAACGCGCTCAACTTATGGAAAAGAACGATGTCGCACGCAGCAAGGTCGAGGCCATGATCAACCGCCTGCGTACTCTGGAGCATGAATCTTAATGGACAGCCCATCCACTACCACCGTCAGTATCCTGGATAAAGAATACCGAATCAGCTGCCCCAAAGAAGAAGAAGCCAACCTTCATCAGGCAGCCCAACATTTAAACGAACAAATGAAGCTGATCCGTGCCGGTGGCGTGATCGGTACAGAACGCATTGCCGTGATGGCTGCGTTAAACATCAGCTATGAACTGTTACAGAGCAAGCAACAGAGCCTGACTGACAACTCCGATGCCCAGGAACAAATCAAACAGATGCTCGGCAAGCTGGATCAGGCTCTTATGTCGATCGAAAACTAAGCCCACTGCCGCTTAAACAATTTCTGTCTTATAGCCGTCCAGAATTTTACATGGGCGGTGTTCTGCTATTTATCCTTCTGAACCCCTTGAGCGCCATACGCTAACAGGTAGCTATAAGCAAAAAACCATTTGAGCTATCAGTCAAAAGATCAATAGCAAAAAAAACCTACAGACTTGCACATCAGAACCGATATAATCCCGGTTAAGTCTCCCTGGTCTGTTTGCCAGTCATTAAAGACCCGGGCTGATAATACCAAACCAGGAAGTTCCTCGTTGATGCTGGAGCGCAGGTCCACCTTGCAGTGGAAAGCCCGATTCATCACAGTAACCTCCACCGTTGCTTAACAGCAACGGGCTTACGTGACAGCGGCAGTTTGGGGAGACTTACTATCATTTAGTACATTCCGTCCCATCACTTCTCACTTTCCTCTGAAACCCCTATGAAACCCCTATGAAACAAGGCAAAAATGCCTCTCACCCAAAATCACAAGCTATTTTTTCTCTCGTCTCATAGTGAGTACTAAGGTACATTTAATACGTAGCATCGCAGATAAAACTGCCCAAATAACTGCCCAGTTTTCCTCCCGTTACCCAGCGACAACGGAAAAACTGGCATATAGTGAATGACCTCAAAATCCAGAATAAGAAGTCACGACTATGGCAAAGAAAAATCTAACGGATGTCGCCATTCGTAATAAGAAACCTGAAAGCAAAGAGACTACGATGGTCGATATGTCTGGCCTGATCTGCCGGATATTCCCTTCAGGAAGAAAAGCATTCTGCTGGCGCTATATGGACCACCACCGCAACAGGCAGCAATCCAGAATTGAGTACGGTGACTACCCTGATCGGTCACTGGAAGATGCCCGGCGAATTCACCTGTCTGCCAAGTCTGCCAAGTCTGCCAGAAAAAACGGTCAAGACATCAAAGACCCATCGGTCCTGAATCAAATTATCAAAGAGGTGGTTAAAGATTCTGCCAACTTTGTCCCTTTGCTCAAGGAGTACACATTATCTGATCTGGTAGCGGACTACTTCAAAGGACACATTGAAAAAAATAACATTGGTCCACGTCCCTACAACAGGATCAAGAAACACGTGGAGCCCGTTCTGGGACATTACTCTGCTGACCATGTTCCTGCCGAAGAGATCAAGCAACTCATCACTCATTTACGAGATAACAACCAGAAGGACAGAACCATTTTTGATACTGTCCGTTTTACTGTCTCTATGTATCGCTGGGGTATCGCCCACTTCAAATGTAAAACCAACCCGTTTGAACCTTACTCAATAAAAGCGAAACGGAAGATACGAACATCTTACTATCCAATGCATGAACTACGAACACTGTTAACTAATCCCGAAGATTTCCCCATCAAGAAAGACTTCTACCTCATGCAGAAAGCGCTTATTCTCTCCGGCACACGAAGAACACAGGTGCTCGAAGCTGAAATCAATGAGTTCAACTTTGAGAATGGCAACTGGACGATTCCTCCTGAGCGAGTCAAAAACCAGAATATGCTCAAGGATGACGAAGAGAAAGTGCCTTTTATCATCCCTATGTCCACACAACTAATGGCTACCGTCCAAGAGGCCATTAGCCTGTTTGGAAATGACAGGCATGTATTTGGCAGTAAGAGAACCCTATTCATAGACAAGCAGTGGCAGCGAGTAAAAGGCGGTTCATCCAGTCCAAGACACTACAATTACGAAATCAAGGCTTTCCGCGAACACTACGGCATCACAAACCGTACCAACCACGATCTGCGCCGAACCCTGGAAACAAACCTCACCAACTTGGGTGTCAGTGAATCCATTACCACAGCAATGACCGGGCACAGCCGCAAGGGCATGAGCAAAACCTATAACCAGGCAAAGCAAATTCATGTACTCAGAACCGCCTTTCAGATGTGGGCAGATTTTATCGACTTCATCTGTGAAAAAGATCAGACCTACGCCATTTATTTTGAAGAACAGAGACCCAGTCATGAACTGAAAGACATCTATACCACTTTCAAATTCAATGACCGGATCATTGATACCTTTTCAATATTTGAAGGCCGGTAACGGCCCAAATGGTAACTATTCAGCCCCCTCAAAATAGGCTGGATTTTTCAGAGTTTTGTGCCATTTTCTACTAAACCTTTCTCTTTACTCTCAGTCATGACTCATATTGCACCCGATATACAGACCCGCGTCG
>NZ_JBPCXO010000150.1:0-9374 GCF_051008435.1 Endozoicomonas sp.
CAAATACTTGAAACATTATCTGGGCTGGCGGCGGCTATTGACAGAAGCTGACAAGTTAACAGGTGAGCGTCTTTCTGAAAAAATTGTAGAACACTGGTTCAAACAACAGATAAAAGCAACTTAGCCTGATACCCAAGGTTTTGGGAACGAATCGTTGTCTTTTCCCCACAGACGCTTCAGGATGATCTGTTTTGCAACACTCAATTTCTTCTTGATTGGTAGTTTTTGATAATACTCTTCAAATGTCATGGATATATCACTAGTGGTACTTAAGTATTTGGTAGATAGTACCAGAAGTGAAAGATCTACATTACTAGGAAATATCAGTAATTTTTGAGAACTAGGTGGTCAGTAGTTGGTGATTCTCAAGAAGGACGTTGGTTAAATCTATGTAGCTAGAATCTCAAGAGTTACTGGCCTATTGAAGAAAAATAGCTTCTGATCCATTTTATTCTTTGGCATCATTCGTCATGAAAATAAGTTGAATAATGCATCGTACGACAAGGGTTCTGTTGTGACCTCTTATATTTCTCCACATGTCAATCAATCTGACGTCCATCAAGGCTCCAGAACCAAACTGGAGCAAGCTATTCAGCGTTACGAAGATAACATGGTAAAAACTGGCAGCAAATTTACCCCTGCCCAGAAGAGGCATTTGGAAAGAGAGCGTATGTATGTCAAAAATTTTGCCCAGATTACTCAACGTTTAGAAGACTACTATGGTGTTTTAGATAACTCGGACTATGATCTCTTTGAAAGCGACCGCCATAAGAGTAAAAGGCTTGGGGAAAACATGAGGGCGGTTGGACGGCCTAAACCAACAGACAGGCATGATGCACATGCAGTAGTTTCCGGAAAACATGCAAAGGCAGCGTTATCGAGAATAGTCTTGGCAACTTATCGGGTTGGGCTTGATCACCCAAACAATGGTGCATGGCTTCCTAGATACAAAGCCGATGCCTATGCGTCGAAAAATTGGGCAACGCCAGGTGCAGTACCACATCTCCCAACTCACAGAACAACATACTATGAATGGATTGAACTTGAGTTAGGGTCTCTGATAAGCCAGGAAGTGATACTTAATAAGCTGCGTGATATAGGCATCAGTCTGGAGTCTGGTGAAGAAGTACCTAATCAATTACTTGCCGAGATGGAATATGAAGATTTACAAAATAAGTAGTAGTGATGATTTTTCCGAGGTGTTTCCTAACCTGGTCGGCATGATGAAAAAGCTTGGTAATCCCAAGAAATATCTGGATGCTGTGAGGGAAAACAAGCCGTTAAAAGATTTATGGTTTGAGCAAGAAGGCATAATTCAAAGTAAAAAGCAGGTTGCTGATATCTGTAAACCCTATTCTGGTCAGCTTATGCTTTCATCAATAGTCAGAGATAGCTTGGATAGTGAGCTTGCGACCTATGGTGAGTTTCTTCCGGTTACTTTGCAGGGAGAAAAATACTGGATAATGAACTTGCAGAATAGTATTCAAGCTGCCGGGAATAATAGCTCCCCAGATAGAAGTGATAAAGATTGGTTCGATAAAATTACGTTCAAAGAAGAAAACATCCGAAAGCAACTTCTTTGGACTACATCCCTTGACAACGACAACCAGATTTTTTGTACACACCGGTTTATAAGTCTGATTGAGGAGTCTGACTTCAAAGGATTGAAGTTTCGACCATCACTGCCAGCTACCTGAGAAAACTATCTTGATATTTGCCCTGATTAAAACTGCCTGCGATCTGTGATAAAGAAAGTTGTGTTTCTACTGAATGTAAGCCTCGGAGAAACACTGCACTTTCTGTCTCATGAATAGTTTAGAAAGTTTACAGAAGTTCTTTCTGCAAACTTTCAACTCTTTAGTTAGAGGTATTGGCTGAAAAGCTTTTTCAATCCTTCACCCGGATCTTCCTGACGCATGAAGGCTTCACCGACCAGGAAGTTGTTCACGCCTTTCGCGAACATGCTATCCACATCTTCTACGGTATGGATGCCACTTTCTGTAATTACCTTTCGGCCTTCTGGAATCTCAGACAGCAGCGAGAATGTGTTGTCCAGCGTCACTTCAAAAGTGTGCAGGTTACGGTTATTGATGCCCAGTAATGTACCTTCCAGAGGAAGAGCACGTTTGAGTTCATCGGCACCGTGAACCTCGACCAGGACATCCATTCCCAAGTCCATAGCAGTACTGCTGAATTCTTGAAGCTCACCGTCGGTAAGGCAGGAGACAATCAATAGAATACAGTCTGCGCCTATCATGCGGGACTCATAAATCTGCCAGGGATCAACCATGAAATCCTTGCGCAGTACTGGCAGGGCACAGGCTGACCGGGCCTCCTGAAGATAGCTTTCCTGGCCCTGGAAAAAATCTTTGTCTGTCAGTACGGAAAGACAACTGGCGCCTGCCTGTTCATAGCTTTGGGCAATGCTGGCGGGATCAAAATTTTCCCGAATCACGCCTTTGCTGGGCGAAGCTTTCTTGATTTCAGCAATTATAGCGGCCTGTCGGCTTTCAGTCCGTGCTTCCAGGTTTTTGGCAAAACCACGGGTTCCCTCTGTGTGGCGAGCCCTGGCAATGACTTCCTGCATGGACAGTGCAGCCTGACGCTCTGCGACCTCTTCACGCTTGCGCTCAACAATTTTGTTGAGGATGGTTGGCCTCATATTTGAAGTTGTCATTCATTACCCCTCTGCAATCACTTGTGTGAAGCTGGCCAGCTCACGCATTTTTTCAAGTCCCAGTCCGCTGGCAATAGCATCCTGAGCCATGGCGATACCTTCCTGAAGGCTGGTGGCTACACCGGAAACGTAAACGGCAGCACCGGCGTTCAGTGAAATCATGTCGGCAGCTTTGCTGGCGTATTCACCTTCCCGCTTGCCCAGGGCGTCCTTGATCAGGGACAGGGAGTCTTCTGACCCTTCGACGGTCAGGCCGATCAGGCTTTGAGATTCGATACCAAAGTCTTCAGGTTTGATAACGTATTCGCTAATCTCACCGTCTTTCAGTTCCGCCACATAGGTTTCACTGGCAATACTGATTTCATCCAGACCGTCAATAGAATGTACGACCATGATGTGCTGGTTACCCAGTTCACGCAGAACTTCGGCCATGGGGCGGCAAAGTTCACGGGAAAAGACGCCGATGACCAGGTTTTTTACGCCGGCAGGGTTGGACATGGGACCCAGGATATTGAAGAAGGTTCTAATGCCCAGTTCTCTGCGAACACCCACTACATTTTTCATGGCCGAGTGGTGCGCCGGAGCAAACATAAAACCAACGCCCACTTCTTCGGTGCAGCGTGCTACCTGTTCTGGCTTGATACCCAGCTGAATACCTGCCTTTTCCAGCAGGTCAGCGCTGCCACTGGAGCTGGAAACACCACGGTTACCGTGTTTGGCAACATGGGCGCCTGCTGCGGCAGCGACAAAGGATGACGCTGTGGATACATTGAACAGGTGAGCACCATCACCACCTGTACCAACAATGTCCACAAGGTGTTCAGCGTTGACTTCAACACCGGTCACCATTTCTCTCAGTACCTGGGTCGCCCCGGTAATTTCTTCAATGCTTTCGCTTTTCATGCGCATAGCGGTGAGGAACGAGCCGATCTGGGCATGGGTACATTGGCCGGTCATGATGTCGCGCATGATGCTCATCATTTCTTCGCGACTCAGGTCTAGGTTGCTGACGGCGCGGGCAATGCCCTCTTTAATATTCATCTCGTCTGGCTCCAATGGTTATTCTCTAAAGTTTGGCAGCAGGCGCTTTTGACCTTATTGCTTAAGAAAGTTGTCCAGCATGTCATGGCCTCGGTCGGTCATGATGGATTCCGGGTGAAATTGAACACCTTCCAGGGGCAGAGTCTTGTGGCGAATGCCCATAATCTCGTCCATGCTGCCGTCTTCGTGCTGGGTCCAGGCGGTAATTTCAAAACAGTCTGGCAAGCTTTCTTTTTCAATGACCAGAGAGTGGTAACGGGTTGTTGTGACCGGGTTGGGCAGATCAGCGAAAACGCCCAGTCCCTTATGATAGACGGGGGAAACCTTTCCGTGCATGACTTTTCGAGCCCTGACAATATTTCCACCAAAAACCTGACCCATACTCTGGTGACCCAGGCAGACACCCAGAATGGGTTTCTTACCGCTGAAGCGTTTAATGACTTCCATGGAGACACCGGCTTCATTCGGGGTGCAGGGTCCTGGCGAAATCACAATGCGTTCAGGGTTCAGGGCTTCGACCTGTTCCAAAGTGATGTGGTCGTTACGATGCACTTCTACTTCCTGGCCCAGTTCACCAAAGTACTGAACCAGATTCCAGGTGAACGAATCATAGTTGTCGATCATTAAAAGCATCTCAGTTTCGCTCCCCTGTTTGCTTCTGGTGAGTAGAGGTGGCTGACAGGCCTGTCTGGGCCATGGCAACAGCTTTGAAAAGGGCCCGTCCCTTATTCATGGTTTCTTTCCATTCCATTTCAGGAACTGAGTCCGCGACAATGCCTGCGCCTGCCTGCACATGGAGTTTGCGGTCTTTGATGACAGCAGTACGTATGGCAATGGCGGTATCCATGTTGCCATTCCAGGCCAGATAGCCAACGGCTCCACCGTAGACCCCGCGCTTAACCGGTTCCAGTTCGTCAATAATTTCCATGGCACGTACTTTAGGGGCACCACTCAGTGTGCCTGCCGGCAAGGTGGCCTTGAGCACATCCATGGCATCCATTCCGTCCTTCAGTTGGCCGGTCACATTGGAAACAATATGCATAACGTGGGAGTAGCGCTCAATCACCATTTTGTCTGTCAGATTGACGCTGCCTGTTTTTGCTACACGACCAACGTCGTTACGCCCCAGGTCGATCAGCATCAGGTGTTCCGCCAGCTCCTTGGGATCATTCAGCAGCTCTTGTTCCAGCTCTTTATCTCGTTCCTCGGTAGCTCCACGCTTGCGAGTACCGGCTATAGGTCTGACAGTGATTTCACCGTCTTCCAGGCGGGCAAGAATTTCCGGTGATGAGCCGACAACATGGAAATCACCCAGGTCCATATAATACATATACGGCGATGGGTTAGTGCTGCGCAGTGCCCGGTAAAGATTGAGAGGAGAACTGTCAAAAGGAATCGTCATTCGCTGAGACGGGACGACCTGCATCGCATCGCCAGCCAGAATATATTCCCGGATCTTTTCCACAGAGGCTTCAAAGGCTTCTCGTCCAAAACCGGATTTGAAGTCGTCTTCCTGAGCCGGGTTCAGGGAGGCCTGCACGGGAGGAAGCACATTCGTGGTTTGCAGTCTTCGCACCAGATCATCAAGGCGGAACTCGGCTTTTTCCAGAGCGGCCGGTGCTGCCGGGTCTGCATGAGTTACGAGGATCAACTTGCCACTGAGGTTGTCAAATACCACCAGTTCGTCAGAAACCATCAGCATGATGTCCGGGTTATCCAGTTCATCTTTCGGAGCCGTATGTTTCAGGCGCTCTTCAATATAACGGACGGTATCATAGGCAAAGTATCCAACCAGGCCGCCAGTAAAACGCGGCAGGTTGGGCAGTTCAGGCACTTTGTAGCGTTCCTGAAATTGCTTGATGAAGGTCAGTGGATCTTCCGGGTTGTGTTCTTCAACAATCTGACCATCTGTTTCCAGGGTGACTTTGCAGTCTGGGCTGTAACCAGACACCCGAAGTATGGTTCTGCACGGTAGTCCTATCATGGAGTAACGTCCCCACTTTTCTCCGCCTTCGACGGATTCAAGCAGGTAAGAGTAGCGACCATTGGCCAGCTTCAGGTAAGTGGTCAGTGGCGTGTCCAGGTCCGCCAGGATTTCCCGGATTACAGGAATGCGGTTATATCCTTCGCGGGCCAGACGAGAAAATGCTTCAGGCGTCATACAGGCCTCTTTATTATCTGGCTGATGGTTAAGCGGTATTATATTTTGTGAAACCGTTTTTCACCCCAAGGGGTCAGAAAACAGTTTCAGCCGCTCATGGCTGTTTAAAAAATAGTGCGAAAAAACGCAGGGCTTTGGCTGAGTTGGAGCTTTATATCAGGCGCAGGGCCAGCCAAGCCATCGCCAGGAGGAGGACTTTTGGGCAGGTATAGAGAATCTCGCTGACAGCGCAGCGGCTCCAATGTTGATCTGTGTCTCTGAATGACGTGCTATCACTGCTGGCTCCGAAATTAGTCTGGGCGCAGTCGTTAAGATAAGAATCGAAGATTATATGACTGCAAAGGTTAATGCAAACTCTGGGAGCCTGACCGCGAATAGCGTCCGGGTATAAAGCTCAGTGGAGCGAGCCATCAGTCTCGAGCTTTACTTACTTTGTGTAAAGAGTGGATCTATTTCATCAAACTCAGAGGACAACATTGCCAGGAGCCGTTTTGGACAACCTTCAGTCTGCCCCCTCAAGGCGAGCACCACGACGGTGCTCATCTAGTAAGAGTCTGACCGAGAATAGACAGATCTGCCTCTTCTCCATCCGCCTCCTGGTTGATTGTCCAGGCTCTGGAGAGTGGAATTCAGAGTAGCTCTGTCAGGCTCTCAACCACACAGTCAGGGTGAGCCGATTCAATCGGTTCTCCATGGTTATAGCCGTATGGCAGACCCACTACTTTTACATCCGCTGCTCTGGCCGCTTTTACGTCGTTTTTTGAGTCACCAATCATAAGCGTGTTTTCAGTGCTACTGCCAAAGTGCTTCATAGTGTGCTGCAGGGGCATGGGATGAGGTTTTTTCTCATCCAGACTGTCACCCCCCACACTGAGCTCAAAGAAGTGATCAATGCCCATATGTTTCAGCAGTGATTCTGTGAAGATTTCAGATTTGTTCGTTACCACGGACTGTTTGATGCCGGCTTTGTGAATCTGGCTGAGGAAAGTGAATACGCCTGGGTAGAGAGAACTGTGCTGGCCAACTTCAATGGCATAGTGATGCTTGAACCGTTCCAAAGCGTTGGTGAAGGTTGCTTCATCTACAATACCGGGCTGATCGCCCATCATATCATCGGCCAGAGCCCTTTTGACCAGTGACGGAATACCGTTACCGACCCAGAGTCTGGCTTTTTCGTCACCGGCGGAAGGCAGGTTGAGGTCCGTCAGCATTTTATCCAGAGCTATAGCCAGATCTGGAACACTGTCAACCAGTGTGCCATCCAGATCGTACATGATTAATTGAACGGGGCTATCCAGCAATTCAAACAACTTCATTGTTTTCAGATATCCAGAGGGAGGGAGTAAAAGACAGTGTGATTATAGGGGGATTTTTGCAGAGATTGACAGGCTGGCATCAATCTTTGCCATCCAGTGCTTCCTTTAATAGCGTATCGTCAATCGCTGGTTCAGGAGCACTTTCCACTGTGATGGGCTTATTGGAATCAAAGTGACGAGATAGCAGAACTATCTGAAGCTTGTTACCCCATGGCAGTATGATCAGTTTCCATGGAGAGGTCTGAGAGGAATAGATTTTACCTTGTTCATGCAGTAATGGGTTCTGAATAGCGGTGTACGAGATAAAGTCGTGATGAGTGTGGAGCCCATCGCCAGCGATGCTGGGGTGAGCACTGGCTAACAGATAATCGCAGCTGTGCAGGGAGGGAGTAGGAACCCATTCAGGAAACCAACCGGTGACAGTGACCTTGCCAGCCAGTGACAGTGCTGTCTGCTGAAAAAGCCCAGGCAGGCCAATAATGACTTTAGGAGGAGTGGGGGTCCAGGTTTCCAGACTGTCTCTGGTCCTGGGTTTAACACGTTGTATCGCGTCCTGCTGAAACACAAACAGTTCAGTGTCGTGCATTAAGGTGGCTCCTCCCAAACCATGAGTGGGCAATTCGTAGGTTTTTGACAAGTCATGCCAGCCGGGTCGTGTAGCTTCAGGTGATTTATCGTCTTTATTTTCTTTGGACCTGGCTTTGTATTGTCTACAGAGAGGGGGTGAGCCGGGGAAAGTAAAACACAGCATTTTGCTGGACAGTTGAGGTAATCCCAGTTGCATCAATTCGATCTCAGTTTGATACCACTCAGAGTGTTTGGGTGAATAGATGAAAAAGTCGACCAGGGTGTTGGTGCCTGTCAAATGTTTCATTTTCAGAATGGCGTTGTCCATGGAAGCAACATCGACAAAACGGCTGTTGGTCATCACTACCGGCTGTGAGGGTACGGATGAATCCGTACCGGTCAGGGCTTCTGAGGCTTTGTTTAAAGTCCAGATTGCCAGTGTACCGAGCATCTGAGTCAGGGAGGTGTTTTCTTCAGTTGGCTTGCCTGGGTCAAAGGTAGAAGTTTGATACTCGCTTTGCTTGATAGCAGTGAGCTGGGCGGTATGCATCATGCCGTGATACTGAATGCTGATATTGAGCGTCCCGACTTTGACATAGTCAAAGCTTGCAGGTCGAAGCATAAAGTCAGTCAGTTTGTCTCTGGCATCAAGAACATAAGCGTCATACTCCAGATTGATCTGGTGCAGGGCATTACCCGTTGAAGTCAGACAATAGAGTATGAAACCCAGTGGAAGATGCTTCTTCATTGAATTTAAGGAGAAAGGTCCTTAAAGATAGAAAATGTCCGGCCAGATGAGAGTAGATAATAAAAGTCATTCCTGCCAAAAAAGCTGACTTAAGATTCAGCGACTCTGTGATGCGGTAGGAGGTTATTGAGAGTGATTAGCGAGCCATTCCTCCCAGGTGGTGTTGGCGAATCGCCTGGCACAAATTCGCCAGTCGTTCTTCATCATTTGTTGGTACTGTTCAGTGCTGGTCGCCAGCTTCTCTGTTTGCTCACAATGATAGGCGGCTTTGGGTGTGCACCAGTAAATTTTGCAGTAAAACGCCTGGGTATTAAGCAGCTGTGGATCTGAACATTGCAGGTATCTCAGGGCTCTTTCGTTAAAGGGGTCATTAGGCTTGTTGTTATCAATACTCAGTGCCGCCATTCTAAGACAGGCATCGGCATTGCCACCTTTTACCGCACGTTTCAGCCAGTAGGTCCCACGTTTCCTGTTGTGCTGTACACCTTTTGCATCAATGAAGAGACTGCCTAGAAGATAAGCTGCTTCTGGCAGTCCGTGTTCTCCCTTGGCAGCCTGAGTGTAGAAGTAACGTGCTTTCATAAAGCCTTCTGGTGTTGCCTTGTTGAAGTGAATCTTACCTGCCATCAAGGCGGCTTCCGGGCTTTTTGCTCTGGCCGCTTCTTCAAAATAGATTAAGGCCCTGTCGTGATTGGTTGTTACCAGATCTCCGTAAAGGTGAAAATGACCAAGCCAGTAGCCGCTACTAAAAACCTGCGACAATCAGTGATTCTCTGGGTTTATCTACACCGTCAACACGGCTGCATACCGGAGTATGTCTTACGCCACTCTTGTGTAGGGTTTAAGGTCGAGCTGTAACGTGTC
>NZ_JBPCXO010000151.1:0-5886 GCF_051008435.1 Endozoicomonas sp.
TACGACGCGGGTCTGTATATCGGGTGCAATATGAGTCATGACTGAGAGTAAAGAGAAAGGTTTAGTAGAAAATGGCACAAAACTCTGAAAAATCCAGCCTATTTTGAGGGGGCTGAATAGTTACAAAAAATGACCTCGCTCTACTGAATTTTAATCTCGATCACTACTCTCGGTCAGCCCCTAGACTAACTGCATAAAGCCTGAATCCAAAAGCCCTGGCGTAAGATAGTTTGATTCATATCAAGATTCTCGGTCATACTCTTTACCGTGAGTTATCTTTCATCCTGCAAGGTGACGAAAAATGACTCTAGTCGCTCATGGCTATTGATGCAGGACGACTTGGCTGTTGTCGAAACATGTCAGCAGTTCATCAATTTCGAGATCACAAATCTCTTCACTCAGAGACCCGATACCCGTAGTCTTAACAAGATTCAGGTTTCACTCTGAAAAATAAAAATAATGACCGTAAGGAGCCCTGACATGAGTGCTCAAATCAACCATTTCATCGCTGGCCTGCCCTCTGCTCCCAGCGAGCGTCAGCTGTCTGTCTTTAATCCGGCTACAGGACAGCAGGAAGCCTCTGTATCACTGGCCAGTGCCATTGAAGTAGAGGTTGCCATAGCCACAGCCAAACAGGCTTTTGATCAGTGGCGTAACGTTACGCCGCTAAAACGCGCCAGAATTCTATTCAAGTTCAAGGAGCTGGTTGAAAAACACCGTGATGAACTGGCAGAGATGCTCACCAGAGAGCACGGTAAAGTGCTGGATGATGCTCAGGGTGATATTACCCGTGGGCTTGAGGTCGTGGAGTTTGCCTGTGGCATTCCTCACCTGCTCAAAGGCGAGTTCACCGAAAATGTTGGGACTGATGTAGACGCCTGGTCTGTCAGCCAGCCTCTGGGGGTCGTTGCGGGAATAACCCCTTTCAATTTCCCTGCCATGGTTCCCATGTGGATGTTCCCTCTGGCCATTGCCTGTGGCAATGCCTTTATTCTCAAACCTTCAGAGAAAGCGCCCTCTGTGCCAATGCGCCTGGCAGAGTTAATGAAAGAAGCAGGCCTGCCAGATGGCGTGTTGAACGTTATTAATGGTGATAAGGAAGCTGTGGATAGCATTCTCACCTCTCCAGATATCCAGGCAGTTAGCTTTGTTGGCTCTACCCCTGTGGCTGAATACATTTATCAAACAGGCTGCCACCACGGAAAGCGGGTTCAGGCTTTGGGTGGTGCCAAAAACCACATGGTTATCATGCCAGATGCCGATCTCGATCAAGCGGTTGATGCACTGGTAGGAGCTGCTTATGGCTCTGCCGGTGAACGTTGCATGGCCATTTCTGTTGCTGTAGCTGTGGGTGATGTAGCTGATGCTCTGATTGAACGTCTGGCGCCCAGAGTGGAAGCCTTGAAAGTAGGGAATGGTCTGGAGTCTGGAATTGAACTGGGACCTCTTATCAGTGAGGAGCACCGCAGTAAGGTATCCGGTTATGTCGATGCAGGCGTTGCCCAGGGTGCCAAGCTGGTAGTGGATGGAAGAAACTATTCTGTTGAAGGCCTTGAAGAGGGTTATTTCTTCGGTGGCTGCCTGTTCGATAATGTCACCAAAGATATGTCTATTTACCAAGAAGAAATTTTTGGACCCGTGCTATCGGTAGTGCGTGTGTCTGACTATGAGACAGCGGTCAGAATGATCAATGATCATGAATACGGTAATGGCACGTCCATCTTCACTCGTGATGGTGACAGTGCACGACAGTTTGCCCATGACATCCAAATCGGCATGGTAGGGATTAATGTGCCTATCCCTGTGCCAATGTCATTCCATAGTTTTGGTGGCTGGAAACGCTCCTTGTTCGGTCCGCTGCACATGCATGGCATGGAAGGCGTCAAATTCTATACACGCCGTAAAGCGATTACTTCCCGATGGCCGACGGGCATCAGAGCGGGTGCAGAGTTTGTTATTCCTACTATGAAGTGATGTTAATTTAGTATTCTCGGGGGTATTCTTCTGACGCTGACTGGACCCAGATAGCGAAAGAAAATCATCAGATAGGAAAAGCAGAATGAATACCCACCGAGCCTTTAAACCCGGAACGTTGTGGAACAGGTTATCTGAGGCAACACGTACTGCTCGTGCCAGCGGTCATTTGAAGTCCAGTGAAACTGATATCGAGATCATCCAGGACATACTCCCCTACGAAGTCCGAATTCTCAGCGAGTTAAGAAAGAAGCCCAACCGGAATGCTTCTGCATCCAACCACCCCAATCCATTTCTTCCCTACGATCCTGCTATGCATGTAGTGGATCTGGAAACTGGCCATGTGCTACTGCTCAACAAATTCAATGTTGTGGACAATCATTATTTAATCGTCACTGCAGAATACGAAGACCAGGAAGAAGCTTTTGAGTTGAAAGAGTTTGAAGCCGTTGCCCGAACACTGCCTGAATTCCCTCAATTAGTGTTTTACAATTCAGGCAGAGATGCGGGAGCAAGCCAACCCCACCGACACCTGCAATCACTACCAGTAGATACTCTTCCTATCGACCAGGCATTGACTAACATTCCTGATCAGCCAGGCAGACTGGAAAGCTTGCCTTATGAACATTTAATCGTTCAACTGAGTAGCCAGACCACAAACCAGCCCTCACAGTGGCTGCAGCTTTACCGGCAAATGATTGATCGTTTAAGGTTGCGAAAGGAAGATGGTCGACTAAAGCCTTATAATTTTCTTATGACTGATCAGTGGATGATGATGATTCCACGAACAGAGGGCCGTTACGACGCCATCTCAGTCAATGCTCTGGGGTTTGCCGGTCTGCTGCTGGTGAAGAACAGGGAAAGATTTGAACAGTTGCTTCACCATCAACCCAGTAAAATATTAAGCAGCCTGACGAGACACAGTTAAGAACCTGACTGAAAATAGCACTCATGGATAAAGTGCATCAGAACAAGCTCTCTACTCTCTGTCAGACTCTTTTATACATGGCTATATGAGGAATACCATCTTCCTCATAGATCTCACCTTCAGCCTCAAAGCCATAAGCGCCATAGAATGCTTGCAGGTGGGCCTGGCCACTGAGATAAAGATCATGTTCAGGGAACAGTTCAAGGGCTTTTTCCACAGCCAGTCTCATCATCTCTTTTCCCAGACCACTTCCTCTATAGGAAGATGAGGTGATAACACGACCAATAGCCACCACAGGGCTTTGAGAGGATGGAGGTATCACCCTTAGATAGGCTGCAAGATAGGCTGCAAGATCATTTCGATCTTTGCCCCACCCCGATAAATGCAGGGATGTCTGATCAAGACCATCCGCATCATGATAAGGACAATCCTGTTCAACAATAAACACATCCTGTCTGGCTTTCAGAATGCTATAAACTTCCTGCCCGGAAAGCTCTTCAAATCTGGACCACTGCCAATTAATCAAATCCGACTCCAACCCAAAACCATTAAATCAGTGCGTGAATCTCATTTCACTTTAGAGTGACAGAGTATCCTGCTCACAGATCCATCTCTCAAGGGTTATAACAAAAAAACTCTGGCTGCCTGAAGCAAACCAGAGTTTTTAGTTAAAGAAATCGAATAATTAGATTTCAGACAGCATTTCGGTAGCAGGTCTGTATGTCAGGTTTTGTACCTGAGCAACACTTTCGCAAGTGACTACGCCTTTACAAACATTCAAACCTTCGAGCAGATATGAGTTATCCTGCAGAGCTCTTCGAGTACCTTTATTAGCGATTTCGACAACATAAGGCAGTGTTGCATTCGTCAGGGCAACCGTAGATGTTCTGGCTACAGCGCCTGGCATGTTGGCAACACAGTAATGAACGACACCGTCCACAATGAAGGTTGGATCGTCATGAGTAGTTGGTCTGGAAGTTTCAACGCAACCACCCTGGTCAATAGCGACATCAACAATAACAGAACCACGCTTCATTCTGCTGATCAGATCTTTGGTGACCAGTTTTGGGGCCGCTGCACCAGGTAACAGAACACCACCTACCAACAAGTCAGCGCTCAGGGCATGCTCTTCAATAGAGTGATGAGTAGAAAAGACAGTTTTGATCCGGTTGCCATAATGAGCATCCAGTTGTCTCAGAGTATCAACAGAACGATCCAGAACGACGACATCAGCACCCATACCCACAGCCATAGCTGCTGCATTCTGACCAACGACACCACCGCCAATAATCACAACCTTGGCTGGATCAACCCCTGGAACACCGCCCATGAGAACACCACGCCCTGACTGGGACTTTTCCAGACAGTGGGCGCCCGCCTGAATAGACATACGACCTGCTACTTCTGACATAGGAGCCAGTAGAGGTAAACGACCATTCTTATCGGTTACGGTTTCATAAGCGATGCAAGTTGCTCCGGACTCAATCAAATCCTGAGTCTGAGGAACGTCGGGGGCGAGATGAAGGTAAGTAAAGAGGGTATGGTGAGGGCGTAATCTTGCTCTTTCTACTGCCTGAGGTTCTTTGACCTTAACGATCAATTCTGCCTGTTCGAACACTGCCTCGGCACTGTCCACAATAGTGGCTCCAGCACTCTGATAACAGTCATTGGTGAAACCGATGCCTGCTCCGGCATTCATTTCAACAATAACTTCATGTCCCTGTTCCACGAGTTCCTGAACTGCAGCAGGTGTTAACCCGACTCGATACTCATGATTTTTAATTTCCTTTGGCACACCTACCAGCATATATTCCTCCAGTCTGAGCTTTGCCTAGCAGTTATATTCCAGTATATGGCCTTTTACTTAGTAAAATATTCTGATTTAACATTTATTTCGGGAGGTATTTCTAAAAAGATCATCACCACAAATAAAATCACCAAAACTCAGAATTTTGTCGACCTTTAACAAATAGAAACAATTAAGGAGTCTGTAAAGCACTGTAAAAGGCTGGAAAAAGCATGCCCTGAGTCAAAAAAACGAAATATACCAGTGCTATTCTAGCCTCGAATCCGGGGAGTCAGTATTCATCCTGAACCCGGAATGGACTACCGGGATGGTGGATAATCACTGTATGGAGCCAATAGCCGGAGGCTGATGTGCCCGACACTATTTTTATGCTCGAATACCTGAATCGTATTGGCGTAGACATCAAACAATTTGTTGATCAGAAAGCACTGAGAGCTGAATATTTCAGAAGAATTTACAGGGTGGATGCCAGAGAAAAAATCATTAGCCAGGATGGTAAACCTGTAGGCAAAGCCAGTAATCCAAGACACCTCCATTGAGTTATGAGTCACGACTCTGAAAATACTCAACAACTTGTAAAGGAAGCTATCGAATCATAGCTTTTGTGCCTTGCTTGGCTATAGAATGCCCTCATGGACATTATCATCTGGATGCTGCTCGGGGCAGCTTTTGCCTGGTACTGGGCAGATACAACAAAAGCGAGAGAAGTCGCTATCTTGCATGGCAGACGCGCCTGCAAGGAAATGAACTTACAGTTTCTTGATGGGACTGTTGTTCGCTACTCCACTCGCTTTAAGCGGGGTCCCGGTGGTCAGATGTATCTTGCCAGAGATTTCAGTTTTGAATTCACACCCAACGGGGTTCAACGTTACCCGGGGCATATCCGTTTGCTCGGCAAATATTTGCAGGTTATGGACTTGCAGTACACCCGTCCTGAAGAACAGCAAACTTCCAACCTGATTATGTCTACTGAGTATTCAGAAGAATCCCAACCCAAGAATAACAATCCATCCAATGTGGTCGACCTGGCAAATTACCGGGGCACAAGACACTAGTACAGAAAAACAATTTACTTGTCCTGTAGCAATGCCGGAATTCTCCATTCTGGCATTCTCCCCTGACATCGTTCAGGATTTCATTTATGCCAGCCCGCTATCGCATTCTTTTATCGTCTGAT
>NZ_JBPCXO010000152.1:0-19839 GCF_051008435.1 Endozoicomonas sp.
CGGTTTGAGACAGTTTTTATGATTATTTGAGGCGAATAGCGAGCTATTCAACGAAAAGAATCATAAAAAATGGCCAAATCAGGCTTTTTCGCAGTAGGTCAGTGGTAAGTCCGACAGGCTCCTAGTAAAAGTCAGCCAGTTTGTTATCGACATAAAGGCCCGGATGCAAGACATCCGAGCCTGCCAGAAATCAAAGTCACTCTCTCAGTGGCCTATCCTCTATCCACCCGAAGTCGAAGCAAAACTCAGGGCAAGCAAAGGTTAGATACCCACTGCTACGCCTTCCCGGCGGGGGTCAGCACCGCCCTCAAGACCCTCTTCCGTAATTACAATTCCATGGAGTCCACTGTTCAGCTCTCTTACTTTCACGGGATACCCCAGTTTTTCCAGTTCAGATTTCAAGAGCTCTGCCTCGGTATCCTGCTCCAGCTCATAGACTCCAAATGGATTCAGCTTATGCGGTAAAGTAATCGCTTCCTGTATATCCATCCCCCAGTCAATATGCGCTATCAGGGTTTTGGCAACATAACTGATAATACGACTGCCGCCGGGTGATCCAATCACCATATAAGGCCGACCCTCTTTATCCATAACAATGGTTGGCGCCATAGAAGACCTTGGCCTTTTACCAGGTTCAACACGATTGGCTATGGGCGTACCATTTTTATGGCTGGCAAAGGAAAAATCGGTCAATTCATTGTTCAGCAGGAAGCCGCCCACCATCAGACGTGAACCAAAGCCATTCTCAATGGTTGTGGTCATGGATAAAGCATTACCCTGGGCATCCACAATGGAAATATGGCTGGTAGAAGGCAGCTCAATGGACTGGTCATCAGCCTGAAGAGAAGCATGTTGCCAGGTGGGCTTGCCCGCTGAAACGGTCTTCAGTGCCTGATCAGACTGGAGCAGCTGTGCTCTGCCTGCCAGGTATTGGCTATCCAGAAGCCCCTGAACAGGTACAGGGACATAGTCACTGTCGGCCAGATAACGGGCCCGATCCGCAAAGGCCAACCGTGAAGCACCTGCAAACAGACGCCAGGACTCCGGATTCACGGGCCCCAGGCCGGCCAGATCATAAGACTGCAAAATACCCAGAATCTGCCCCACAGTGGTTGCACCGGAGCTGGGAGGCCCCATGCCACACACAGAATATTGGCGATAGGCTGAGCACACCGGTGAACGCTCTTTTATCTGGTAGTTTTGCAGATCCTTTTTTGAAAGAACACCAGGATTGCCTTTGGCTTCTCTGACGGTTTTGACAATCCTGTCTGCCAGATCCCCTTCATAAAAACCCTTAGAGCCTTTGCTGGCAATCAGTTTCAGAGTCTTGGCAAACTCAGGATTTTTCAAAAGTGCACCTGCCTGAAGCGGCTGCCCTTTTGCATCAAAGAAGTACTGGCGGGTATCCGGATAACGACTGAGTCTTTTCTGATCTTTGGCAATCAGGCTGGCCAATCTGGGAGAAACGTTAAAGCCTTCTTCGGCCAGTTTAATAGCAGGTTGGAAAAGTTCGGACCATGGACGTTTACCATAGCGCTGGTGCATGTCTTCCAGCAGTTTGACAGTACCTGGTGTACCCACAGAGCGCCCGCCAACCACTGCATCATAGAATTGCAGCGGTTTGCCATTATCATCCTGGAATAAGGTAGGTGTTGCTTCTGAGGGTGCCGTTTCCCGGCCATCCAGTGTGGTTAGTCGGTTCTTTTGGGCATCAAAGTAGAGAGTAAATGCTCCACCCCCCATACCGGATGACTGAGGCTCAACCAGATTCAGAACCAGTTGAACCGCAATGGCGGCATCTGCGGCAGAACCTCCTTTTCTGAGAACCTCATCGCCTGCTTTTACTGCCAGCGGGTTGGCCGCTACCACCAGATGTTTGCTGGCTTTTACCAGACGCTTCTCTTCAAATCCTGTCGCTTCTTCCGGTGCCAGATCATCACTGACATCCACTTCTTCGGCCTGCACGGTAAAATAGGCAGCCAACAGACTGGCGGTGATAGCACACCGTCTGAAAATTCCCCCAGACATGAACAGACTTCCTTTAGATTGTTTTTTTAATCAGGTCGGCCCATGGTTTCAGTGTTGGCAAAAATGTGCAATGACCCCATTCATTTTTCTTCGCTCATGGCTGTTTATGTTTTGCTATCGACTCTCGCACTTGAAGAAAATAAAGTTGGGTGTTGTGGATAACCTTTTATAGCTCTCAGCACACAGAGACTTCATTCGTTCCGAAGGTTTTCCTTCTGACAGATGAGTCACACACAGACCAGCTTTAGCCAGACTTTCAAACCATTCCGTCAATGAACGACGATAGAAGCTTACCTCTACCGGATGACCGACTGTATCCCACTCTTCCGTGATCAGCTCTCTCTGAAAGTAATTGCCGGAAGGTGACACTTCAAAGTCCACAACAGGGTGATGAGTAGAAAAGATGAATACCCCACCTGGTTTCAGAAGACGCTTCACATCACCAAACAATACACTGACATCTTCAATGTAATGCACAGTCAAAGGACAAATTATGACGTCATAGCAGGCATCTTGTTCTTTTGGCAGCCCCAGAGAGAGATCCTGTGAATAAGCTTTGACGTTATCACCCAGTTTCTCTTGGACGATCTCAACCATTGCCTCTGAAGCATCTACTGCGGTCACAGTTGCTCCCTGATCAGTCAGATACTCCGCGTAGACCCCTGGTCCACACCCCAGATCCAGAACACTTTTCCCCGCGAGATCAGGCAACATGGCAATTAATGATGGGCGCTCCAGGTTGCCATTGTAGATATTATCGGTAATGGCCTTTTCATAATTACTGGCGTACTGCTCGTACATTTTGCTCATCCTGACACTCTCTCTGATGCTTATTATCTGTAGGTAAAAGAGTATCAGGAAACCCTATTCCAACTATTCGAACAAACGCTAATAAATGCTTTCTCAACAAGAATGAGCCACTTTTTCTTGCTCAAATTCAGTCTCACAGAAACCGATTTCTATGCAGCACTCTTCCAAATTAAAACCGTTGCATTCCTCTCCTGGTTCACAACGGCCCAGAAAGGTTTCCTCAGACAGATAAAAGCCTGTGAACTTTTCAACAAAATCATCAGAGACAGTCTTTTCTGCCAGACCGGTAGCCAGCAGGCTTTTTTGCCATGCTTTGGTTTTGGGATAAAAAGCCAGGAAGTCGTAGCCCGTGTTCTCTTGAATGATATGGGCACGGTGCAACACGGGCAGCCAGGCCAGATCGACCATACTCAGTGAATCGCTATTGAAGAATGAAAACTCGCCCAATACCTTCTCCACTTTGGCAAAAGCACTGGCCAGTTTCTCGGTACGTTCGATCAGGGTGGGGGCATCCTTACTTCTCTGGGCAGAGCATTGAACCAGATACTGCTTGCTGCCCAGATAACTCCAGGCACGATTCAGCGCTTTCTGCTCTGCACTCAAACCAGACTGTAATGCGGGATAAGCGTCTTCCAGATACTCAGCAATGGCATCAGATTCAAACAGGGCCGTACCATTTTCAGTGACCATCACAGGTACCTGGCCGTTCGGGGAAAGATCCAGAAACCACTGAGGCTTGTCACTCAGACTGATGTACTCAATTTCATAAGGAATGTTCTTGGCTTCCAACATTCCGGTAATGCGTTGCACAAATGGGCAGATTTTAAAGCTGATAATTTTCAACATGGTCTATACCTCGATTCTGCGACGACCGGTCAGATCGGTCTTTTAATGCGTTGTCGCTTATACAGACGCGAGGTATAAAAAAAGGACGCAAAAATTATTAAATTTCTTTTTAACACTCCCCACAGCCAGGCTTTTTAGGCTGGTAATCCGTCACACCACCCCGACCGACTTCAATGTCACAGCACTCAGTAAAACGTTCTCTTAACTGGGCTCTACCCCGTTGTATACGACTCTTGGCTCCCGACAGAGACAAACCCAATTCATCTGCAACCTGCTGCTGATTCATACCTTGCAACTCAGCCATCTCCAGAGGCAGTCGATACTTTTCGGGAAGCTCCTTGATGAGAGGGTCCAGGCAGCGGGCCAGCTCTTGATGAGCCAGATCTGGCTGATTGGTATCAGGCTCTTCCAGTGATTCTGATAATTCGGTGACTGGCTTTCGCTTACGAAAGTGATCCATGATCGCATTGTGAGCAATACGGTAGAGCCAGGCTCCCATATTGCTTTCATCTTTCAGTGTATGGCTATGAGTATGGGCTTTGATGTAAACATCCTGAAGGATATCTTCGGCCGTTGCAGGATCGCCTACTTCCTTGATGACAAAACTCATCAACCGGGCTTTGTGTTCTTGCCAGTGATTTAACATGACTTTGTACTCCTGTTTGTACTCCTGTTTGTACTCCTGATAGCCAGTTAAGATTCTATCTGGTCAAGCCAATTCTCAACACGAAGCCCATCAACACGATCAAACTCTTTTCGGTTATTCGTCACAAGGATGAGGCCTTCACTTCTGGAATGGCCTGCAATATGCAGGTCATTCACTCCTATTGGAGTGCCCTTGCGTTCCAGATCAGCTCTTATATCGCCATAATGAGCTGATGCTTTGCGACCATAATCCAACACTTCCAGACGAGTGATAAAGCGTTCAACATGACTTCTATTTCTTTTTGGGTCAGAACTCTTCTCAACACCATGTAATAGCTCAGACAAAGTGATCGTACTTATAGCCATCTGATCATCGTGACGATTGAAAATATCGAGCAACTCCAAAGGCCGGCGCTTGATGGTATAGATCACCATATTCGTATCCAGCATGTACTTCAGCATCAGAATGACTCCCGGTCGGCCTGCTCTTGTGATGCCCTCTCTTCCATAAAATCATCAGTAACCTCTTCCTCGGTTTCTGCTAAAAAAAAGGCATCCCATGTATGTCCAACGGGTGACAGGATACGATCCTGACCTCTTACTCTGACCTTTACTTTCTTGATGTCATCCGGAAAACGGGTCTCAGCAGGCAACCGAACAGCCTGGGTTCTATTGTTTACAAAAACAGTGCCTTGAGCCATGGTGATTCCTCGAACTATTGCTATATACAAAGTATATATAGCGAATGCTATATATCAAGGCTATATACGCTATATATTCCAGCATAACAATGGGAAAACTTTTATGACTAAAGTGGTTTTTATCCAAAGTCAGAGCAATGCTTACTTAAAGCACAGCTCGGCATATCGAGCCAGTCCCGAAGTCACAGAACCATCAAAGTCGCCATTAACGATTGGTATGCCCGGCAACGCGGCAGCCAGTGCTTTTCGGATCAGAGGTGAGCGAGCCGAGCCACCTGTGATGTAAATAGAATCCGGTTGAGTACCTGCCTGAATAATCGATTCGGTCACCAGGCTGGTAATCCCTCTCAGCGGGGTAGCAATGGCCTCTTCCATTTCTGCTACATCAACGGGAATACTCAGCAGTTCAGTCTTTAAATCAACTTGTGCGGTATGGAGAGCATTCTCTCCCAATGCAATTTTGGTATTTTCAGCTTCCTGGATAATTCCATAACCCAATGTGTCCTGGTAGACACGAAGCAGTCGGCCTACTTTTTCCGGGTGTTCCGCCCTAGCTACCGTTTGCTTCAGCTCTCTCAGGTTGTCATAGGCATAAAATCTTCTTTGTGCCTCAACATCCTTGATGGCTATGGGATCCCAGAAGTTGGTTGTGGGTATCGGTCGACCTTTCAGACTATGGGTATCCTTGCCAAACTCCGACATAAAGCGTTTGAAAGCAATGGCAATATCCAGGTCATTACCCCCAATAAACTTGCCCGAGTGGGCAATCATTGAATCTGCCCGATCTTCCTTCTCAAACCAGCTTGGCCCCATTTTCAGCATGGAGCAGTCCGTTGTACCCCCGCCTATATCGACGACCAAAACTGTCTTGTCTTCGGTCAGCGTTGACTCATACTCAAGTCCGGCCGCCACTGGCTCAAATTGAAACTCAATCTCCTTGAAACCCGCCCGTCTGGCTGCACGATGCAAAATCGCCTGAGCCTGCTGATTGGATTTTTCCCCACCCCGATTATGGAAATTAACAGGACGCCCTATCACAGCCTGTGAACAATCTTTCTGCAGGAACTTTTCAGCCTGAGACTTCACATTGACCATCATGGCACAGACCAGATCTTCAAAGATTGAAAGCTGAATATCCCGCAGCCCCAGCAATCCCAAAAAGGATTTGGGCGACTTTACGTAGTAAGTCTCTGTTGGGTCTTCCAGATACAACGCGGTCGCTTGCTGGCCAAAGCGAACATCATCAGGCAACAGGCGAATGCCTTCTTCTTTATTGGTCCTCATCGAACGGCTCAATAACGCTTCACCCACCTCACCTTCAGGCAGGATATTCATAAAGCGATACAGAAACTCAGACACAGACTCTCTGTTGGGTGCACTCAATGTAGAAGGGATGTAGTACTCATCCCCCATCAGAGGAATAGGCTGAATACCTCCATCAACCCTGTGTGCCACTGAACAATTAGCAGTGCCGTAGTCAAAACCTAAAGCCATGTAGCCTCTCAATAAATGCCTGGTCAGTAAAATCTATGGGAACAAGAGCAAAAGAACTTTTTTCAGATGATAAACGAAACGTAAAGTGAGCAGATGGGTTTTCGATGACCTTTTTTTGGACAACTGTCATCGAAAGAGCAAGATTAAACGTTTTACCTATAGACAGGTCAACACTGAGAAGAAAAGTTTTTTAATTATGGGACCTCGAATTCCAGCTTTGACGCTCAATTCTCTGTCGCCTACTTTTTATCATTATTCTGAGTCATTTAAACCCTCCCGAGAAGGCATACTCATGCAGTTCCGTTACGCTCGCGTTCTATACAGAGTCAGAACCTTCCCCCAAGAGGACATCGCTCAGGGCTAACAGGTCTTAGGTTTCTGTGGGATAAGATTCGGCTCCTGGATTTTATAGTCGACTTACCCATTTCTGATTAATGATAGGGAGACTGACCGATGCGCTGGATAGTTGTACTTGTTCTTGTCTTTTGTACTGCAGTATCTCAGGCGGATTTTAATGCCTACACGCCTATTGAAGAAATCAAGGTTGATCCTAAAAAATCAGTTCTGACCCTGAACATTATTATGGGAGAGAAGTCCTACAGGTTTGCACTGGATATGGAGTATTCGGATATCTATGTCGTCCGGGCTGTGGTTAAAGATGCACTCGAATATCAGACGGGCCTGATCAAAACCTATCCCGGCAGCCCAACACCAATATATGTCCCTGATCTAAAGTTTGGGGGTTATCACCTGGAGAAAGATTATAGAATTTTTTCTATGTCGGATGACATGTTGAAGAAGTATCCAGCAGATCAGTTTGATGGAGTACTGGGTAGTCTCTTCATTGCTAACTATATCTGGCGTTTTACAGCCAATAGCGTTGCTGTTTATGAAAAGAAGTACAGTGACTCGAGGGATTATGGTTCCTTTGTGCCCGTATTCAGAGAGACTGCACACTATCAGGCAGAGGAAGAAAGCAATGTTGAGATCACCAGAGTTGTCATTCCCGCTTGCTTATCAGGGATAAGTGATCCATTGCGAATATACCCTTCCTTCACGCTTAAAAATCAGTGGTCAGCGGTTATTGGTGATAATGATAAGTGGCTTGAAGAAAAGTTTGCTTCTGAGTCACCGACTCTTTCTCTGAGTGCGCTTCAACCCAGCTGTGGATCAAAAGATAATGGGTTGTATCAGGCTTACCCTCTCTGCCAAAAAGTTCCCTACCCGGACAGCCCACCTTATGAATGGATGCAGGAAGACAAGGTTAATCTATTTGCGGAAAATATCTCAGTCATTCATAAGCCCAAGAATGAACTTCTAGTGGGCTGCCCGTCGCTGAGCGTTAGCCTTCCTCAACTGGCCAAGAATTATGGTGCCATTGTGTTACACGGATTGTCTTATCTGCATTTTGAGAGTTACAGTACTGGAGGGCGATTGCAGCCTTATTAAGTAGACCCGGTGCATGGCCTGATATTTACCATACACCGGTCAACTACCTATTCAACGCGCAGCAATTGTAGGAGAGCAATAAAGTTGGAAACTCAACTCTCCTGCAGACCGCATTCTAACGTTCGAAAACACAAGTCCTCGAAGCTAAAGTTGGAAACAGTGCTTTTCACATTTAGGTGACATCTGGCCAAATACCCCACAACCAGGCCAAAAACAGGCGTCCTGCTGGAACTGTGCAAAATGCTAGATCCGACACCCAAGCTCTGAGCAACCCGATACCACTATAATCAATCTACTGTCGCGACAGTCCAGTTGCGTTTCAGGGGTAATTCCGCTTTAATTTCATCATCCAGCTTTTCATAATGCTGGAACAACTGCTCAAGCAAATCATGCTGTGTCCAAAGCCTGACCCTAAAGAAGCTGGAGGCCAGTTCCTTCTGGACATTACCTTTGAAGCCTCCCCAGGCGACAAACAACCCTTGGGTAGCATTGAACTTGGTCATGGCTCCCATGAGCTTATCAACGGTAGGGCGATCAATCTGACCATCACCTGACTTCACTTCAATACAGATGCGCTGACTTCCAAAGCCCATGGGGCCATCTCCCGCCAGAATATCTGCCCCTCCATCGGCCCCTTCCGGGCTTTGCCAGCAGGTATACCCCTGAGCTTCCAGAATGGCGGTGACCAGTCGAGTCAGACTATGCCCTTTGAATTTGGCTTCGATGAGCTTAACGATCTGAGCATGAGCCAGCTCTTCCAGATTAGTGTCTGCATTTTCGTCACTGGCATCATCGTCACTATCTGTTGCTGGGGCTGCTGACTTTATGATTTGTTTTTGTGTTTCTGGCGCCCAGCCAGAGCGTGCCATTTCTTCTAATCGCTGCTCAGCATTATTCCGCTTTATACGACAGACCGTCATAAAAGCGCCGAAGCTGTAGAGTAAATCCTGAGAAAAGTGCGAGCGAGGTACTCCATTAGCCTCCCACTCAACTGAGCGCCAGTGGAAATAGGGGTTATCGGCATCAGGCTGATGCTGATAATCAGATAAAACCTGACCCACATAAACTACAGGTTGTGTTTTTGAAGGCAGTACCACTCTGTCTCCCTTCTTCATAGCATGAGCAAAAGGCCAAATCTGGCTGGCATGATTGATCAACCGCTTCGGCTTCTCATCTCCATAGAGTTCACCCAGATGGACAATTAACTCACTACGCTCATGAAGACTATCCAGCGGGAGATTAAGATCATCCCATGTCAGGTAGATACGGTTTTCCTGCAAGAACTTCTGTTCGTACTGGCCTTGTGCGCCAGCTCTTACTAACCAGACGGCCATGTGATAACCCTTCCATTTTTATTAAGGCAACAAACGACTTAACCGGTATAACTTATCGCCTGAAGGTGGTTCTCAGCTTCTGTGCCCAGGTACGCACGAATAGAGCTGAAAAAAGCAGGCCAGTTACCATGAGAGTTTTTTCGAAGGTGTATTTTTGCCAGTTTTTTTCTGGCTTCAGCTACAGACACTCCTGCAGATACCTGTTGTCTCATTTCCTGATTCAGCTTATCCAGAATCCGCTTGCGGAATTTGGTTAAACGCTCGGCATTCAACCGCAACTGATGAAGGGTATTATCCACCTTATCTGTTGCAACTCCCGCTGTTTCACAGCCCGGCTTATTTTTCTTAAGCTCACCGCTGGATCGTTCCACCAGAAAAAGACAGGGAAACGCCGGAATCTCCATTGGATTCAGAATCACATTATCCAGAACCTGGTCTGCTTTGGGCACATCACAGGAAAAATCAGGTGGCGTAAAGCGCTCATCAGCATCAACAACATGCCTTTGGTTGCCACCATGACAGCAACCCAGCAAATTCTGCCAGTCCAATCCCCAGTTATGGTCCGATGACAGGTCTGACTTGGGGTGAAAATGCTCAACCCGAAAGTCGGCATTACCGTGGTCGTCTGACTCTTTGAGATCAATCTCACAATAGGCGCAGATGCCCCCCTGATTTGTACGCAATGCTCTTTTCAGTTGCTGCCTGCGGGAGCGCTCCTTTCTGAACTGTTCCCAGGTATTTTGTGGTGTTCTGGTGTTGTAGCTCGTCAACAGCGGGGGCTCAGCCCTCTTAACGATTCTTTTCATTGTTGCTGGCGATCCCACTCCTTCATCTGAATATCCATATCCAGCCGCTTCAGTTCCGGCTCATGTTCACCACCCCAGGCATCCAGCTGGCGGCGCAGATTAACAGCTTCTGTTGAATCCCACTGGTCATCTTCTACCAGCTGCTGATAACGCTTCAGGGTTTGTACAATATCCAGTGTTTCTACCCGGGGGGATGCCAGCCCTAACACCTCCTGCAAAACCTGTTGCGCCTCAGCACCTTCTGAAAACTGAACAGGTACAAGTGTGGGTTTGCTATCCTGCCAGTCGATTACCCGCAGACACTCAGGTTTAACCGAAGAGACCACCTGGGCGCTGTGGGTAGACACAATAAACTGCACATTGGGGAAGGTGCGCATCAGATCAAGCAGAATGGTTTGCTGCCAGCCCGGATGCAGATGAAGGTCAACCTCATCAATCAGTACAATGCCTTCTGTTTGCAGTGGGTCTTCCATATCCGGGTTGGCTTCTGCCATACGGGCAGCAATATCCATGACCATGGCCAATGTTGTTCTGTAACCATCACTGAGCTGTTCTATACGCAGCTGCCGGGTGGTTCCGCCTTTCTTCCAGTCCACCTGAATACCAGCCGGTTCAGCCCCCCTTGGGTTGCTGAACGCTGGTAAAAGGCTGGCAATGGCTTTGCGAATGGCTTTCAGTTCGGGCAGTTCAACCTCGAAGGAGCGGGCATCCTTTTGCAACTTGGCTTCACGGTCTTCCAGAACATAGAAGTACTGAACAAAGCGGCGGAAATTGGTGCGGCTTTCCAGAGAGCCATCAAAAGAGTCCAGGCGGCCAAATTCGGCACCAAAGCCCCTTTTGCGCTGGGGCACATCAAACACACCACGGCCAGTGCCGTAGTAGATAAACACCGGCAACTGGTAGGAGAGACCATCGTTACGGGCATCAATAAATGTGTCGACATAATCATTGAGTTGTTTTACGCCTGCACCCTCCGGAATCTGGCTGGCGGTTTTTTTGGTCTGGTCGCGTTTTTCAGTGCGATCCCAGGTTATTCCATTAGCACTCTCACAATGAATACGCATATAGGGCGGCTGGCTGCCATCAGCAAACACCTGAAAGTCCGTTTCTTTGGGGTTGGAGCCCTTAACTTTGGGCACACGGGTCAGAAACAGGTTTAAAGCGGTTTGTACGCCATCAAGTACGGTGGTTTTTCCGGAACCATTACGAGCCACAAGCACAGTCAGCCTGTTATGAAAGCCGATTTCAAAATCATCAAAACAGCGGAAATGCGTTAAGCGGAGTCTGTTTATTTTCATGCGGCTCTACCCGGTCCTGTTCTGGCGCGCTTTTTGGGTTTACCTTGTCCAGCTGCCATTATGGCACGCTCGGCTTTGATTTTCTCCAGCAGTGCCTCTGCGGAATTTTCGCCACTGATTAACTCTGGGTTATCCTTGCGCCACTGTTCGGTCAGCTCGCCCCGGAAGGCTTTGGCGAGGATGGACTGGGTAAGATTGCTGACTTTTGCCAGGGCAGCTTCGGTTTGTTTTTCGATGGTGTCGGCGTGAGTGAAGAGTTGTTCTATTTTTTTGACTATTTTTAATTGGTCTTCCAAAGGAGGAAGGACGATGGCAGCCTTCTTAATAACATCAAGAGTAATTCGTTGATGGCCAGCAGAAGACTTCAAAGAACTGTATATATGACTTGTGAATTTATCGGATGAAAAGAAATACTCAAGATATTGAGCATGACTTTGGTCTTTTAAGCGCGCACAAAATAACCTGTCTGGATACTGGACTTTATGTGTGAGTCCTTTGACCAGTGCACAATTGCCCACATACTCCGCCGAACCACTCAAACGTGTAAAAATAAGATCACCATTCTTCAAAAAATTATCTTCATTTATTTTGGGCGAATCTTCGAGATGCTTGATATCCTGGTAATCAATCACCATCCGTCTAACTGCGCTTGATCTTAATATTGGAACACCAGCCTCTAAACTTGATGGTTTCTCTGCGGAACCACTTCGGAGCTGGCGCAGCAATTTTGAAAACTCTAACGTTTCCCACCGAGATGCATCAGCATGAGTCAACTTCCCATTCACAGCAGCAGCCAGTACCGATTGGCGGAAGCGCTTCAGGGTTTCGCGGGTGCGTTCAAGGCGAGCTTTGGTGTTTTCTACCTGTGCCAGCAGGGTGTCGAGTTTTTTAGCGATGACTTTTTGTTCAGCTAATGGTGGAACTGGAACAGGGATAACATCCAAATTCCCCTTATTCAGTTTTGGCTGAGCAGATCCAGTTACCCATGGTTTTAAATCCAAGGAATTTACATATAGAGAAATATATGTGCATGGCATTCCACCCAACATTTTTAGTGCATGAGCATGATTGTTAACCCAATATTTACCACCAACAATAAATGCCAGTGGTTTCGACTTTGACAGTAGATTAGCCCCATCTTCACCTATGAGAATATGCTCTCCCTCATGAGTAAAGTCGTTTAACGAATCAATTTGCCCAGTGGCTCCAAAGTAAGGGTAATTGCCTTTTATCTCAGCTCGTTTTGCCAACGATATTGGTTTTCTAAGATTGTTGGTATTAAGGGCAACTTCACCAATGCTGGACATAGCCCATTGCTGGGGTATTATTTCCGTCATCACTCAACCCCACCCAAAACTTCAGCCATCAGAGCCTTCTGCCCATCCGCAGCTTCGCCTTCCCCCAGCTCCCGCATCAGACTATCCAACTCACCCAAAGCCTGCACCAGCTCACCCATAGCTTCTCCAGCCAACACGCCGGGTTCAGGCAGGTTTGCAGCATCTACGCTATCAGCATCTTTCAGCCAGCTGATATCGAGAGAATCGGATTTATGTTCAGCAATCCACTTACGGGAGAAACAACGCCAGCGACTGTGGGCAAGTTTTTTATCCACACCTTTATTTTCATCGGTGCTGTCCAACTCAATCTCTTCTGCATTAAAGCTCCACTCACCTTCGGTGCGCTTGCTTGTGCCGTCAGGTTTCTTCCCAAATACTTTCTCGAAGGGCTTCAGTTGCGCTTGACCAAAGGGATTGCGCTTACCAAAGCTGGGCATATTGGTGCGCAGGTCGTAGACCCAGGTGGTTTGGGTGCAGTTTTCTTCCTGGAATTTGTCGTCCGCTGTACCTTTGTTGAAAAACAGCACATTGGTCTTTACCCCAGCGGCGTAAAAAATACCGGTGGGCAGGCGCAGAATGGTGTGCAGGTTGCACTTGTTCATTAAATCCTGGCGGATAACGGTACCGACACCAGCTTCAAACAGCACATTATCGGGCAGTACAACTGCAGCTCGACCACCGGGTTTGAGGTTGCGGTAGATATGCTGCAGAAACGCCAGCTGTTTATTACTGGTAGGGAAAGTTAGGTCTTTCCGAGTAATAGACGCCTCCCCACCTTTACTGGTACCAAAAGGTGGATTAGCCAGAATGACATCAGCTTTTGGCAAATTAACGCCGACCTGACCCAAGGCATTCCCCAAATGCACGACACCGTCAGCACCCCCTTCCATACCGTGCAACAGGCAGTTCATTAAAGCCAGACGACGGGTCGAAGGCACTAGCTCAACACCGATAAAGGCATCGTTTTTCTGGAAGCGCTGTTCTTTGGCAGTCAGGTCAAACAGATCATCGGTTTGTTTTTTGATGTAGCTGTCTGCAGCAATCAGAAAGCCTGCGGTGCCTGCAGCGGGATCTTGAACAACTTCTCCAGGTTCGGGCTTCATACAGCGAACCATGGAGTCAATCAAAGCACGAGGGGTAAAGTACTGCCCAGCACCCGACTTGGTTTCGTTAGCGTTTTTCTCCAGTAAACCTTCATAAAGGTTACCCAGGCCGTCTTTCTTAGCATCGAACCAATTGATCTTGTCCAGCTGTTTGATCAATTGTTCCAGATGACGAGGTTCACGCAGGCGGGTTTGGGCATCAGCATAAATCGCTGTGATCAATGGATCGCTATGAATCTGCTTTTCAATGGTTTTGCCGGGCTCGTTCGGGTCAGCTTCTGTGCGCTTGCCAGTAGACAGCGCCAGCAGCATCTGTCTGTAGTCATTCAACAAGATGATGCCAGACTTATCGTTCAGATCGGTCCAGCGGCAGCCTTCTGGCAGTGGGTGTTTTTGAAGCGTGCCTGCTTCGGTGTTTTCATGCACCATTTTGATAAACAGCAGCAGGACCAGTTCGGTCACGTAATCGGAATAGTTAATGCCGTCGTCTCTGAGTACGTCACAAAGGTTCCAGAGTTTTTGAACAATGTTGTCGCTGGTCATCGCTTCTCTTCGGGCAAAGCCCGCCTTATATGCAAAAATGGGTGGTAATGAGTGACGCTAGAACAGGTGGATAGCCTATCTGCTAATGCTCTGGCTAACGGCTCTGGCTATTCTCAACTTCAACGCCTCAGGGAAGTCGTCATCTTCAATCAGCGAGGTGATGATGTCCCCCAACAGCTCTTTATCAATGAGATCTTCGGCCAACCAGACAGCATAGTTTTCCATAGTATGAACAAATTTATGAACGCAAAAACCGAGCCCGTTCATTTCAAGAAAGTAGGCACCAAGGGCAATGCTTGAGCGTTTATTGCCATCGACAAAAGCATGAAACTTGTTCACACCAAATACCAGGTGAGTCAGCTTGGCTTCCAATGTAGGGTAATACCGATCATTTTGAATGTGCTCTAACACGCTCTCCAGAATACCCTGGTCTTTTATACCCGCTCGGCCACCGGAGTGTTCAATAATCCAGTCATGTTCTTTAACAGCATGGGCGGCATCAAAGTAGAATAGCGGCAGATCGTCGTTGTTTTCATACATATCAACGATCCTTCAGTCGTTTGAACACCGCCAGTGTTTCCGGGTCAGACAATCGTTCTTCCAGCGCCTTGCCGGTTTCTCCCATAAATCGTTCAAAGTCAGTAGCCGGAACGGCTTGAACATAGGCCTGTAACTTCTCATGGAGAGCGTCCCGAAAGCAGAGGTCACGGCTGGCCATACGGGTGCGCGCCTGTTCCATCGTTGGCTTGAGGTACGGGTTGTGCTCTATCTGGGCGATAATCTCATCCAGTTCTTTCGGCCTTAGCTTGCGGCCCAGTTCCTCACTGCGGGTTTTCATCTCATGGGCCAGGCCATTTTCAATACTGGCAATCGCCTGAAGGACTTCTGCATACATGCTATCCCTGGGATTTTCTTTCTCTGCCAGTTTGAGAATCTGCCTGTATTCTTTGGCATCCTCATGAAACACAGCCTTGTAGACTTTGTTGGTGTACACACCGTATTTAAAATTGCCCATATCCAGATAGTCCCGAAGTGCATGGGTGAACACTTCCCGATAACTGAACTCTTGATAGGCTGCAGGTAAAAAAGCTTCGTCACGTTGATTGATAAACTGAGTGTGACCACCGGAACGTTCAGCTATAACGTCAATGACAATATCAAGAATACGACTGCGAATAGCTCTGGCTTTCTCACTCTCGGTGAGCAGCATAGCCAGGTTCAGAAAAGCCCGAAATGAGAATACCCCTAACACCGTTGTTTTGGTACCGACATCAATGTCGGTACCAAAACTATTTTTCAACTCTTTCAATGACTTACCACGAAGAACACGATAGCCATTAGTGACCAGTTCCTGCTCATGGCTGGTCAGATAGCGCTCCACTGTACGCTCATCAACCCCCAGTAGCCGAACGACCTGAACCTTCGTGAGAAGAATGTCCCCTTGCCATGTAATCCCACCGATCCCCAGGTGTTCCTGTATTTTCTCCAGCGCGTAGGGATTATTCAGTACATTCTGCCGATCAATGGTGGACGTGGTCAGGTCATTAGACATAGGGGTTCCTGGATAACATTAAGCCTTACGCCTCCCAAACAAGTCTGAAGGCCGTTTCTCTCTGAGTTGGTCGGATACTTATACCTCTATTTTCATCCAGATTGGTATCTGCAACAAGTCAGAGCTTATCCGTTCGCCGCTTTTGATGGCTCCCAAAGTTCGTCATTCAACTGTTCGAGGACATGATTGAGACTGTCTTTCAGAATGTTGTTAAGCTGCTTCGCACCACCGTGGTCGGCAAAGCGTTCGTTGACAAACTGCCGGTCGATAATCACTTCATGCTTGAGTTGCTTGGCCAGTCGGTCCAGCCATCTGCGCTGGGCTGGTGTCCATAAATGGCTGGCATAAATCGCTTCCATGGCCTGGCTCACTCTCTGCTCGAAAGGAATCAAAGGCTCCCCCAGTGCTGCCCGGCGGATATGCCCGATAATGCTGGCGGCAATGTCCTGATTAGTCTGGTTTCGTACCGCCGTTTGCAGTTTAGCCTCTGAGTAACCTGCTTGATCCAACAGCAGCTTGATTTCTTTTAGCTGTTCCCGGGTCAGGTCACTTGGCCTATTGACGACAACAGACAGAGCCACAGACTCATTAAGCTGTTTTTGAATAAAGTCGTTAAAACTTTCCAGATAATCTTCTGGACGCTGGTGTTCACCATAGCTCTGGATGCGCTCTTTAATTTCATCAGGGTCGTGGGAGATCACCGGTTTGTATTCAGAACCAATCATGCTGAAAACTTCGCCAATCTGGTTCAATAGCCCGGTATGCTTCGTTATAAACTCTGACGCTTTACGTGGCCCCAGAGTACGCAAATGGCTGTGCAGATTTTTTGGCTCCACGCCCCACAGCTCCTGCAGCTCGTCCAGTTTGTTCTTTAGCGCCGGGTTGCTTTCGGCTTTTTTCTCAGCCTTACGCAGCACTCGCATCAGCTTCTGACCTAACTGACTTAACACCGCATCGGCCTGGCTTTCCCCTGCCTGCTCACCGGGGCTGTTGAGAGCCGTTTCCAGCTTGTTCTGGTCGGTGAGCTCTTCAACCAGTTGCTCCAGAGTGATATTGGGGTTTTTCACCAGCGGCTTCATGGTACTGACTTCACTCAGAGCCTTGTAGATACCCACCGGGTCATAAATACGGAATACAGTTTTGCCGATCTCATCGCAGCGGCGGGTGGCACGCCCTACCATCTGCTCGTACAGAATTCGGGATTTCACTCGGCGCAAAAACACCAGATTACAGATTCTGGGGACATCAATACCTGTGGTGAGCAGATCAACGGTAATAGCAATGTTTGGATAGGTTTCGTTTTTGTAGCGCCGAATCAGCTTATCTACTTCGTCACTCTGACCCGTGATTTTAGCCACTGAGATCTGTTTGTATTCGTCACCGTAAAGTGCTTTAAAGGCTGTATCCAGCTGTTCCTTAACCATGTCTGCATGGCGATCAGTGACACAGAAGATCATGGTTTTTTCCTGACCGAAAGGGTCCAGCTCCTGCACTAGCTGCTCACAAACCACCCTATTAAAATCAAGTGTGATGACTTTGCGGTTAAAGGCATCCACATCAAAATTGAGTTCGTCTTCCAGTTCTTCAGTCACCACTTCTCCGGTCTGGGTATCAATGGCGGTAACCGTTTCACCCTTTTCAAACTGAATACCTTTCTCTGTCAGTTTTGTTTTGTAGCGGATAGGGGGTTCATGGTCGATCAACCAGTCATCAGCAATCGCTTCTCGGTATGAGTATGTGTACACAGGTCGACCAAAGATATCACTGGTATGTTTAGCTGGCGTAGCAGTCAGACCAATTTTCACAGCATCAAAATAATCGAGGACACGCCGGTAACTGGACAGATACTGGCTGGCATCCCGGGTGGAGATTTCGCCCTCTGTCATTTCCTGATCCAGGGTATAACCCCGGTGGGCTTCATCAACAATAATGCAGTCGAAGTCATCTACTGGAGGTGGGGCGTCAGATGCAAAGATCCGTTTAACCATCGCCTGTACTGTCGCTACTTGGATACGGGTTTCGGCTTCTGCCGCCATATCACCCAGTTCAGCAATGTTATAGATTTTGGACAAGCTCTGGTTTTGCTCCAATGGAGCTTCTTTAAAGTTGTCTAAAGCCTGATCACCCAAGGCTGTTCTATCTACCAGAAACAGTATGCGCTTGAACCTCTCAGTCTTAAGAAAGCGGTACATTAGGCCAATGATGGTTCGGGTCTTACCTGTACCTGTCGCCATAGCCAGAAGAGCATCACGAATACCTTGAGCCAAGGTGCTTTCTACAGCCTTAATGGCCTTTTCCTGATATTTACGAAGGCGCAGGTAATCAAAGCCTTCCTGTTGGAGTTTTTGCTCTGCAGCTTCTTTGCTTCGCTTTAGCAGATCATAGAGGCCATCAGGGGTATGGAAGCCCTGTAAAGCCTTAGCCAGATTACTGTGCTGACGTACATCCCGGAACCAGGTACCGGACTGAGTCTCCAGCTGTTTGATGTAAGGACGACCATTGCAGGAATACACGAAAGGAATCTGATAATGGCTGTCCTGCTCATCAGGCCATGCAATGGTTCGCCCGGCTAACTCCCACGCTCCTTTAACCGGAGCTTCAATCTTAAACCCTTTGCTATAACGCTCGGCCTGAGGGATTTTACCAGCAACATCAGTGTTTTCTTTCTTGGCTTCAACAATTGCTATGGGAGTGAGTCCCCGGAACAGGACATAATCGGCTCGTCCTCTTTTGCCCTGAAAACGAGTTGGCCATTCAGCGATTGCTTTGTTTTTGTCCTTCTCTGGTTTTGCCCCCTTTTTCCAAGTCAGCTCTTGAGTATCCGTTTCCCAGCCAGCTTCTATCAACTGCTGATCAATCAGAATCCGAGTTAGCTCTTCATTCAGGCTAATGTTCTGACTGGCACTCTGGGTCTTTTTCGTGACTTGCTTGCGTTGTGATGAACGAGCATTGTCTGATTGTTTCTTGATTTGCTTTTGCAGTTCAGTCAGCCGGGCTTCATATTGTTTCTGCTGATTAGCCAGAGCTTTTTCATGGGCTTTTGCCTGCTCTGCCAGCTGTTGGGACTCCTCATCCATGGCATGCGCCAGCGCTTCGTATTCGTCTTTTTCTTGTTGGGTCAGGTCGTTCAACTGTTGGCTGGAAGCAAGTTGCCCACTGGCATCCGTCAGCTCACCTTTCAGCTTTTCAATCTCTTCCTGAAGCTCTTGTAGCTGCTTGCTTGGGTCACTGGGAACTTTGAACTTGCCAGGCTTGAACTGAGTTCCCTGTTTACCAAAAGATTGGTGATACCAAACAGCTAACTCCCTAGCCATTTTCAAACCGTCAAGAGCTTCTCTATGTTGAGTACGGAACTGATGCGTGGCGATATTGCCTTCCCTACGTAGGGTATGAAATAGCTGTCGTACTTGCGGGCTAAAACGGATTTCCTGGTGAAGCAGATAAAGCAAGTCGGCCTGTGTTGTTTTTTCCTCCAGCTCAATTCCCACTCTGGCAGCAATATCCTGGGCCAGGGCTTCACCCAGCTGGCGAAGTTTGATCAGTGTAGTATTGGGGTCACTGGAAAAGGATCGTTCAGCAGCAGTTGCTAACTCAACAAAGAGAGTGTCATGTTCATTCAGAAAATGAAAATTTGAAGGCTGAGCATTATGATCTGTGGCCATGAGCTGTCTCCCTGATATTACTTACAGCCCTCTTGGACTATATGAACTTCCTTCACTGCTAGAAGATTAAAAATACTTGGTCTAGGAGCCTGTCGGACTTAAGGCTATTTCGGCCTAAATTCCAGAAAGAACGGCCCAATTATTCGATGAATTCGATTAAATAGGTCAACTATTCTCACGAATCCATCGAAGCTGTCTAGAACGCTCAAGACTGTCGACTCGTTCTACTGA
>NZ_JBPCXO010000153.1:0-4002 GCF_051008435.1 Endozoicomonas sp.
CGGATTTGGCCATTTTTTATGATTCTTTTCGTTGAATAGCTCGCTATTCGCCTCAAATAATCATAAAAACTGTCTCAAACCGGACTTTTTCTCGCTACGGTCGGCTAAGTCCGACAGGCTCCTAGCCGCTCGCACTTTGCGTCCCCTCAATTTATTGTACTTGCCCATAGCCCAACGAATCAGTGTTTCTTCCACGTAATACAACACCTTCTTCAGTTCTGAAGGGTAGAATTTACCAAAGTAATTGATCCACCCCTGAACATAGGGATTGATCAGCTTGGCTATTTCTGGAAGTGAATACCCTGAACGTTTTGTGGGAATAGCAAGCTCTCTTATGGTGTCCCTTATGTGCTGAGCAGATGCTCTGCTAATTGCGGGAAGAAAGCCAACAAAATAATTCCCATACCGACTACGAACTAATCTGGGTCGGAAGGTATAACTCAGAAAATCAAACGACGTATGTTCATGCTTCTCTGGCCTCCCTGTAGCTTTACAGTAAACCAGCTTGGTCTTCACTGGGTGCAATGTAAGACCACAGTCGAGTAAACGACCTCTTACTGCTTCCAGTACCGACTCCGCTTCTTGTTTACTGCAACAGTGGATCAGCGCATCATCGGCATAACGTTCAAACCAGACATTTTGGATATGACGCTCAAGCCAATGATCAAACGCATAATGCATGAACAAATTAGCCAACAACGGACTTATCACTCCACCCTGTGGAGTCCCTATTCCCGTTGGACGCTCAATTCTCTTACCTTCTCTATCTTCAACTGGAGCTTGTAACCAACGCTTGATGTACAGCAATACCCAAGGTTCCTTTATGTGGTGCTCTACTGCTTGCATCATGAGCTTGTGATCCAGATTATCAAAGAACCCCTTGATATCAAGACCAATCACCCATTCTCTTTGCCAGCAGCGTTTTCGGGCCACCGCCAACGCTTGACGCGCTGAACGGTTTGGCCTATAGCCATAAGAGTTTTCATGAAACACAGGCTCCACTAATGGCTCCACTAATGGCTCCACAATAAGCTTAACCACGGATTGGGCTACTCGGTCTGCTACTGTCGGTACTCCCAGCGGTCTCGTGCCGCCATCTTTTTTCTTGATGTCTGCACGCATGACGGGGGGAGGAAAGTAACTGCCCGAGGACATTCTATTCCATAGTTTGTACAGGTTGCCGCTTAAGTTGTTTTCAAAATCAGCCAGAGACTGACCATCAACACCAGCGGCTCCCTTATTGGCTTTCACTCTCAGCCAGGCTTGCCAAACAAGCCTTTTAGAAATTGTGAACGGTTTTGCTTCAGTCATAGATTCATTCCAATCGCTGGTTGATCTACTCCTTCCGCTGGATAAGTCAGTCCTTTCGCTCCACTTCCATTACAGAAGCTTCATCACTACACCGGACTGATCCTCCCCTGTGCTCTGTATTGGTACTCAAAGCCTCCACAGTTCATCTGCTTGGCTTGCTCCCTTCACATCAGAGCGACAGGCTCCCACGTTCCGCAAAAGAGCCTAAAGTCAGTTCATGCCACCTATATGCCGGGCACCGCTCAGACAGTAACTGGATAACCTCTGAACTTATCATGGAGCCGTTCTGCTACCCCATTTTTGATACCGAGAATCAAACTTACGACACGTCCTCAGTGGTTCACTTTCGTTCATCTCCTGACTTCATACCTGACGCAATCTAGTTGCGCCTTATCCGTAACGCTCACCACCCTGACTCTTTATCAGCGCAGCTTACGGTGGTTTGGTAGCTGCTTCCAGAAGCCGCCACCGGAGGACCTACCTCCATCTCAATTGCAGTTACGAGCAGACCGACTCTGCTCTCGTGTCACACCAGAACGACCATGAAGATGGACATGCTACGCTGCAAAAGTCCGGAAATGGTGAGAAAAGAAATTTCAGTAAACCTGCTGGTTTACAATGTAATACGCGCCCTTATGGGCAAGGCGGCAGAACATGTCCGGAAAACGCCCAGAGAGATCAGTTTTAAAGCGACACAGGAAACACTCGTATCCTTCCATCAGACGTTGCTGGGAGCATCCGGCAACTGGCTCGAAGAGAAGATTGCCAATATGCTGGAAATAATAGCCCAGCATGTTGTTGGCAATCGTCCAGGAAGGTTAGAACCGAGAGCTGTAAGAACCGAGAGCTGCAAAGAGACGACTAAAGCCGTATAAAAGACTACAGCACCCAGGAGCACAGGCGCGCAGACTCAAACAATACCAAGGAAAAGCGGCTTAAGTCAGTGCCATTGTCCTTTAGGTTCATTTCATATTGGAGAAGGCTCATATTGGAGAAGGCTCATATTGGAGTCTAAGCTAAGAGCCTGAACGAGAGAACATTTCTACAGTCGTACATGGAGCAACACAAATCATGCGTGCAATTACACTACTACTGTTGTTGGTTTTTCAAACCGTCAGTCTGGCATGCATAGAGGGTCATCTACGCCTGGCCGAAGGCGTGTATCGTAAACCCGTAACACCGTTTCAAGGATTGTTGCAAATATGTCGGAATGGCGAATGGCACACCTTCTGTGGAGACGACTTCACTTCTCAACATGGCGAAATAGCTTGCCAGCAACTCTTTCCATATCAAAACTTTCCAGATCAAAACATAACGTACCTCACTGCCCTGCAGAATTCGATGTATCAAGGACACGAAGATTTGGGCGTTTTAAAGATCGGAGTGTGTGTCAACAACACATCTCTGATGGAATGCGATATGGAGGATACTTCGTATGACTGTGGACATACCAAAGACGTGGGATTGAATTGTCGGAGTTGTTATAATGGTATTAGTGGTATTAATGTAGATATTTGCTTAGATTCTCTTACTCCTGTACAAAATTCAACATCTGCTGCATGCACAACAGAAGGACATCTGCGTCTAACCGAAGGGGTGTTGGCTTCACCAATATCTCGCTATGAAGGATTGCTGGAAATATGCCGGAATGGAAAATGGCATACCATCTGTGACGACGACTTCGTTGAGCGATATGCCGAAATAGCGTGCCAGCAACTCTTTCCAGATCACAACATAACGCACACCACTCGTTTTTTAGAATCGCTGTTTCGAGGAAACAGCGATTTAGGCATCCTGGAAATCGAATGCAGCGACGACGCCACCTCTCTGGCTGAATGCAGTATGAGTGATGCCAGGGTGAGCTGTGGTCATTTAGAAGACATAGGATTGAGGTGTTATGTGGACAATGGATGCACGCACCTGGACAGCAGACTGAGCGAAGGCGAGGAAGGGTGGGTTGAAATGTGCAGGGACGGCACCTGGCAGGGCGTTTCCTCTGTAAAATGGGGTGCTAACGAAGCGGCCATCATGTGTAAAAAAATAAAGAGGCCACTGCTACGGCTCACTGAAGTGAAAAATAGATCAGGGTCACCCAGCCTGGTGGAGTTCTACAACATGGACTGTGACAATGAAGACAAAGATCTAAAAGAGTGCCAATTTAAGGTAGCCAAGAGGTATCCTCAAAAATTTTTCATATCAGACAGGGATAATGTAGACAGGGATAATGTAGACAGGGAAATCGCCGCTTACGTCCAATGCTTGCAAGATTCAACATCAACATCACCTACCCTTGTGCAAGACTCAACATTTTTTATCCCTACTCCTACTCTTGCGCAAGACTCAACATTTTTTATCCCTACTCCTACTCCTACTTTTGCGCAAGACTCAACATTTTTTATCCCTACTCCTACTCTTGCGAAAGACTCAACCCTTCCCATGAACTGTACGATCAACATCATTAATGATGCGGTCTCAGCGGCCCACACCCTTCCTGACAGTGAACGGATACTAGAGACTTGCATATTACTCTGCTTTATTCTTGTTACCTACATGTAAACTAAAACCTAGGAGTCTGTCGGACTTAGCCGACCGTAGCGAGAAAAAGTCCGGTTTGAGACAGTTTTTATGATTATTTGAGGCGAATAGCGAGCTATTCAACGAAAAGAATCATAAAAAATGGCCAAATCCGGC
>NZ_JBPCXO010000154.1:0-2227 GCF_051008435.1 Endozoicomonas sp.
CGGTTTGAGACAGTTTTTATGATTATTTGAGGCGAATAGCGAGCTATTCAACGAAAAGAATCATAAAAAATGGCCAAATCAGGCTTTTTCGCAGTAGGTCAGTGGTAAGTCCGACAGGCTCCTAGCCTGCTGTTCAAATACTTTTTAAACCCTCGCCTATCCGTTTCCTATGGCGTATAAGGCTATCAGCAAAGCTCCTGTCATGATCACCTCACTCATAAGCGTTGATAGTGCTGATGAAGGTTCCAGACCTTGAGTCAGGGGTGAGTTCGTGGGCTGAGTATTCGCTGCAGTAGATGCAGCCACATCGGTCGTTGAAGGATAGACAAGCGTACCTGCCATAAATGCATTATTTGGCATTTCATCACCCAGGCGGGTGTTTCTCTTTATGACCTTAGTCAGTGTTGTCTGGCGAACCATCTGCATTTCATCAAACGTTAAGGGGTTGGGATTGCCGGAATTCTGATACCAGTAACGGTCTCCGTCTCTTAAAACCTTGAACTGTTCCTTTAGAATCCTGGCATTGGTAGGACCTACCATTCCTCCGGTTACATGATCTTCAGCCAGTGCCCCAACCCATAGGTCAACATGATCAACGCTGGTGTAGATCGACTGGAGACGAGTCACAGTCTCGGCATCCGAACTGATCTGATCAAAGCCAGATACTCGCTCCAATCCACCCAGTGCTTCACGCGCCTGATTATAGGTAGGAATGCCATGATCTCGACCACGCTGAATGTTCAATGCAACCAGGTCGCCCGTCGGCCCGAATAAAGTATTCCTGACTTCGTTCACCACCCGGGCATCCACTTTCTGGTGAGTTTGATAGGCCAGGCCCAACAGATAAGGTTCCAGCCCGTCGTCACTGACGCAGGTATGACAGAAGAAAGCATTCTTCAGTGTGAGTGGCTCAGACCTGAGATGCCCTTCTTCATAGTAAACCTTCAATAAATCAGGGCTGAGTGCACTATGACCAAAGCGATAACTGGCCGTCGAAAAACTGTTTCTGATTGTGCCATCCAATGAAGAATCATATTCGTTGTAGGCACCTAGATTCTCACTGCCCAATAAGAGTGGAAGAAATTCATCGTAGGTAATTTTCTGAAGGATGGCGATAACCCGGTTTCGGGCACATTGATAAAGATCTTCATCTCTTTCCATGGTGCCCGCTTCTGCCAGCGAGCTGCAGGTTTCCACCTGGTAGTTATGCTCACGCATAAACAAAGTGTGCATGACAGTAAGACCGACTTGTTCATTGGCACGTACATCACCTGCAAGAAAGAAATCCTCTGCAGGCAGATATTCGGGCTTTTCATTCTCCAGACTCTGGGTATTTTTAGGCAGAAGATTCCCTGTCGAGAACTTCAAACGACCAGTACCGTCTTTCATTCTTAAAGCATTGGCACGATGACTGTCAGAGCCGTAGACATTGGATCCATCGATCCAGCTGCTGACTATATTAACTTGCTGTCTTGGGTGAGCACTGCTTGTACCACCAATAAACCTGGATCGGGAAAACCTGAGTTTGAACTGCCCTGTTTGCTCAGGATCAAAGGTTGTATCCGTTGCCAGAATATCCGCTGGATCTCGGGGCTTAGCTACCGGAGTCAAATCAAGGTCATGATCGAGAAACTGTCCCCACTGCCAGAAGAAATCAGACACTCCCAGCTCATTGGGAATATTTAAAGATTCTTCATTCTCCTCCTGCTTGAATACACTGTTACTGATATCTCTTGGATTGGGACGTTCAGAGTCGGCAAGGGTTGCTCCACCATCTTCGGAATAAGCGTGTTCAAATAATCGAAACAAGGGCTGCCCTGCCTGCCCCCAGGCAGGGTTTTCAACATTATTATTATGACCATCATAACTGCGAACAAGAAGACCACCACTCCCCATATCAGGTTCAGTGGCAGTATCGGTCGATCGGGTTGGAGTACTGTCTGCTAATAGAAAGGGAGAACATAATATTATAAATAAATACGTCGACTGTCTAAATAGTCTAACGGTGGATCGTTTATTCATTTCCAACTACTCGTTCAAAAAAATCGGGCAGTTAGAAAAGTAGTCAGCCTTTGGAGTTTATCAAGAACCTCAAAATGCATCCTGTTTACCATCGACCCTACGTCATAATCCAGATGCTATATTAAACGTCTGATGACCTTTATATTTGGAGATAAATCTGATGTGTAAAAATACTGTTCAGTTCCAAAAAGGCATTGGCATTATG
>NZ_JBPCXO010000155.1:0-23393 GCF_051008435.1 Endozoicomonas sp.
AGACACGTTACAGCTCGACCTTAAACCCTACACAAGAGTGGCGTAAGACATACTCCGGTATGCAGCCGTGTTGACGGTGTAGATAAACCCAGAGAATCACTGATTGTCGCAGGTTTTTAGTAGCGGTACAGAGTCCATTGAATACTGGTCTTTTTTGACTAAAAAACCACAGGATAGATTCTGAACGTCTAATCTGAATGCTTTTTATATTATCGAATTAGGCTGACATGTCTGTAAGAACCATTCTCGTCTTTATAGTTATGATCTGGGCGTCAGGGACACAAGCAGATGCTAATCCTGAACTCTGGTTGAATACTCCGCTCTTTCATCTGGATGGGGATGGCAAGTTGCTCAATGGCCAGGAGGAAGAATGTGCCACTGTGGGTGAAGGAGGTGAAGTCAGAGTTCGCTATCGTCTTCCACCTGCCAGTCTTATCGAGGTTACGGATGATTCGGATTATCACTACCGCGAGGATGGACGTTATAAAAGCAGACAGGGTAGAGGGCGGTGTATAAGCCAGGATCTCTGTGAAGATCAGCATGGACATACCGTTAAACCCTTTGACTACCACCTTCACGATTTCTATTTAAAAACAGTCTCTATTCAGAATGGCAAAAAACTTCAGGATGTGACCCGGCATTCTCAACCGGAAACCATCCATAGGGTGATTCTAACCAACAAAAAGCCAGGCTCTTTTTATTGTCCTGACAGCAGGGGAATTTCACGGGTAGAGTCCTGGTTTGAAGTGGCGGGTGTGTACGTTGGTAAACTGATGATGCTGTGGCTCGGTGAACAGGCTACAGAAGGGGTATTGAGGGACTTCAAGAAAGGGGCGTTCGCCGAGTCTCTGATGCCCTATGGGATGCTGGAAGCTCAAGTCAAATTTGCAGATCAACTCAGAACGCTGCTTGAAAATGAAAAGAATATGAGCCCCGGAGACAGTGCCTGTACCGTTTCAGTCTTTTACGCGGTGACGTATTACACGTTCTTGAGCCGGCTGGGAAAAATTGAATTTGAAGACCTGACTACTTTTCAGGGGTTCAGAACTTTCTGGGCGTCAGCCATGGCCGGCAACGGACTGGAGTGTGCTGATCTGAAAGGCGTGATGCCTTACATAGCGGAAGCTCTCTACCCTTCTCAGGGTTCGGATCGGTCCACAGGCAGTCAGACCATCAGTGAAGTTTTTAAAGGTCCGGTTAACCTGGCAGGACTTTATATCGGGCAGGATTATTTTTTCCATCCCCGAGCAAAAGGGTTGGGTGTCAAGCTGGGTATCAAAGGCGCCATTAACTTCCGGAATCTGCTGTATAAGGCGAACCAGTGTGTAGCGCCTGACTATGCCTCGTTACTGCAGGTCTTTGAAGACGGCGTTATGTTAGTGGCCAGCGAGCCACTGGCAGGTGCCGGAGGGACACTGAACACCTTGAATGATGAATATAAAAGGCAGGTCGGGGGCGGTTTGGTCGGGCAGCTGCCTTTAGCACAATCCCATGGCGCAAAAGATCAGTCAGGGGAAGTTCTGGTTTATATCTTTGAATCCATAGTAACTGGGGTATTACTGAGTTCTGTACTCGATCCTGCCAAAGCGGCCGCCATACCGTATCTAGCCCATATGGCTAAACCATTGACTGCCGTTGTACAACCGGTAGTGGCTCCACCTCTGGCGGTGATTAGCCGCTGTCTTCAGCCGGTGGCGTGGACAGTGGGTCAAGCGGGTTCAGCTGCAGCCTGGGTCGGTTCACAGGCTATCAAGCCTGTTCGTTACTTCTGTCCCGGGCTAGTGGCAGCATTGTCATCAAAAGTGGCAGGGAGTGTGGCCAAGGAATCGGCAAAAGCCGTTCTTAAAGGAGGGGGTATGGGAGTTGCCCTCAGAACAGCCGGAGATAAGTTGATCAGCCCGGCAGCGGCCAGTTTTGCCGATTATGTCATTAATCAGAGCAATCCCAACAAGATGCACTGGTCTCTTTTTCAGTCGGGCAGGATGGTCACCATAGGTTATGAATAGGGTTCCAGATCGGTGACCATAAAATGATCTCCACGGGATTCCCAAACTACATTAACGTCCCATAAAGCAGAACCATGTCGGCGTCCGGTTGTATCCCTAAGATACGCCGGACGAGGATCCTGCCCCAATACCTGTTTGACCAGTTCTATCAGAGAACGTCCGGTCTGCCGTTCATAAGCCAGGCACTTGATCATGGCCTCTTCTGTAAACTCAACCTCTGCCATGACTGCGGGTAATGGGGCAAATCCACCTTTTGCTTCCGGTAGAGCGTCGGCATAGGGCAGGTAGGGTTTGATATCAATCACCGGTGTGCCATCCAGCAGGTCCGCCTCTGCCAGTCTCAGAATCAGTTTGCCGTTTCCGGATTGAATGCTTTTGAGTTTCACCACCGATAAACCAATGGGGTTGGGCCGGTGAGTAGAGCGGGTAGCAAAAACGCCCATGCGCTGTCTGCCGCCAAGGCGGGGGGGGCGAATGGTTGGGCGCCAGCCTTCATCCATGGTTTCATGAAAAATAAAATGAACCCAGAGGTGCGAGAAACCTTCCAGACCACGGACCAGGTTTTCCTGGTTATAGGGTGGTAACAGCTCCAGCTCAGACTCTGCGGCAGTAACAATGCCTGGCTGACGGGGTATTCCAAATTTCTGTCGGTAGCAGGAGTGAATCACTCCAATCTGTTCAAACTGGAAACTGCTTTTGCTCACATTGACCCCGTAATCACTGTCTGAATCGGGCAATATAATGGAAAACAAGGGCTCTTAACAGGTATTAAACTCTCAGGTAATTATTGCTAAAGAGGGACTCAGTTGTGCTTGAACCGGATTATCCTAGCCTTCTGGAAAGCGAGCAGCCTTTATCGGAAAGTCACAGACAAAACCTTGATCATAGGGGCTATACCCTGTTTGAGTCGCTCATTGATGAAGAGTGGCTGGGCGACCTTCGGAAAACTTTTGACAGGCTGGTGGCGTTTGAAGGGGAGAGTCTGGCCAAAGAACATCATCAGGAAGAAGGAGCCCTCCGAATAGCGAATCTGGTGAATAAGGGCACGGTGTGGGAAAAAGTCTGGTGTCACCCCCAGATACTGTTGGCCGTTCATTATGTGTTTGAAAATGAGTTCAAACTCTCCAGTTTGAATGGCAGAGAAGCTCTCAAAGGTGGGGGTGCCCAACCCATGCACACGGATTGGAAGCAGGCACGGAAGGATTTCCCCAAATGCCATGTCGTTAATGCCCTGTGGGTATTGGATGATATGGATAGCAGTAACGGTGCGCCTAGAGTAGTGCCTGGCTCACATCTTTTGAAAGTAGCTCCTTCAGAACGCATGGAGGATGCCAGTTTGCCCCATCCCGATGAAAAGGTACTGTCATGCAAAGCAGGCAGTGTGGTCGTTTTCAATGCACACCTCTGGCATGGCGGGACCAGAAATCAAACGGGTGATCGACGTCGTGTTTTACATGACTTCTTCACCTTAAGAAAAGACACTCAACAACAGAATCAGAAAAAGTGGCTGACCGAGACAACGGAACGAAGGTTGACTCTGCCCCAGAAGTGGTTACTGGATATTTGTTAAAAATTCACCGACTGATCATCAGGTTGGTTGTGATAACAGAGGGCCTGCCCCCGGAAAAACCACTACCGGAACCTCCATCGGGATCAAAGTCGGTCCGGTTTGGTTTTGTCTGATCTACAGAGGCATCATCCCGGCAGGAAGGGGGTATTTTTTTGAATTTGCGCAGGAGTGCTGCCCGGTAGGCTTTTGTCCACCGTTCCAGAAGACGTTTTCTCTCTTCATCACTTAGAGTCCCCCCATAGTTACCAAGCCGTTGAGGATAATCTCTTAATGCTTGTTCATAGGTTTTCCTTCTCTCTTCATAGGGATCACGAAAGTTCCGTCTGAATTCATCTATAAATTGACGATGGCGAGCTTCAGCAACGCCATTCAGATCCAGTGGTGCCGGAATCTCCGGCTCTTGAGGAAGGGCAGGAGGAGGCTGTTGCACTCTGACAATATAATAGGCAAGGCGGTCCGGGGTGTTTCCCTGAACAGAAAACTGTGAGGGTGAAGGAGCACTGCGCCCACCTGAAAAGTAACCTTCACTCTGAGGGGGGCTGCCCACAGGTATAGGCATGCCCCTTTGGTTAAAACTGCCGGGTTGAGAACCTGAAGTGGGCGTGTTCTGACCCGTGAGCATTCTTCCTGAATGAGGCGTTGACTGCGGACTTCTGTCATCAATACCCGTATCGTCTTCATGAAGGGTTGGATCATTTTCCAATGGATCCGGTGTTACCGGTGGAGCCTGAGTCTCCAAGTTGGGGACATGTTGGCCTGTGTCTGGCTCAGGTTCATATACTACAGGAGGAATTGCAGCCACATTGGGCAGACTATGAGGTCTGACAGGAATGGGTGGAACCTGGGGTTGAGGTGCTGGCTGGGTGGTAAAAACCTGCACAAAAAAAGCTTCACCGGCGTGCTGTAGATGGAAGACAAAACCCAGTAAAACCTGTTGCGAAGCACCGGCATTCTTACCAATGACTGCATGAATGGACCATCGGCAGTCAACACCTAAAAGGTTGTCGTACATGGAGTCTTGCCAGTCTCTGGAGATGGTGGCCAAAGTGTTTTTCAGACCGAATCCTTCTGTCCACCTGAACTGACCATCGGTTGACAAAAAACCACGGGATTCAAAATCTTCTAACAGGCGGGTGGTGCCATCCACAATCAATCCGCGTTCTACAATAGTGCTGGAGCCAGACCCTCCCAGGTTTTCAGTGTGATTTATAACTGTGTGAAGTCTTCTGTCTCCGAAAGTGTGTGAGATAGAGAAATCACTTCCTCCTGTAAAGATACGATTCTGGAGTGCGCCATGGGTGTTTAATGCAATCGCACAGACTGGGAGGGGTTTTGAGGGCTCTTCTATTGGGCTTTGATTCGGCTTACTTTTGTTTTTTCCAGATATCAACTTCTTCAAAGTACTCGTCGGCTTGGGGGATGTTCCCTGTTCAGAAGCGGGAGGCTTTTCAACTTCCTGTTCAGTCTCAGAGGCTGTTTTCATGACCTGCCGGTAGACATATTTAAGGTTATCAGGGACTACAGGTTGCGCAGCTCCTGGAACAGTTGTTACTGAAAATTCACTCTGGATCGCAGAGGCTCCTTGCGCTGGCATGGCTGTCACTTCAAAGCTTTGCCAGTGATCTAGAGAATTAAAGGCAGGGATATCCAGAGCTGTGAATATACCGCCGAACAGCTGGTGGTTAAGTGGTAAGAAAAAAATGTTGAGAACAAAACCCAAAGCAGTCGCCTGGGGTATGCACAGGAAAAAAAGCGTCGCCGCCCCTAGGAGTTGACTGAGCCACCTGTTTTTTCTTATTCGCGCCAACATTGCGATAACCATGCCTTGAAAAACAGCAGTGCCTTAACAAATAGATCAAAGGATCGTTTATCGCAAATGTGTTCAAGAACTAATCATGAAAAATGAAGGTCGATAAGACTTTTCCTCTCCAAAAGGTGTTCTGGAGAGGAAAAACTTCACTTTTTAACTGGCCAGCAAGGGCTCAATTCCGATTCGTTGCCAGAACCAAAGTGCAGCTACTGCGCCAATGGTATAGGCCGGTGTCAGTCGGGCAAGTTGTTGGGAAAGGGTTGACCAGTTTGATTTGATTTTAAGAATGCCTTTCCAGGCCACAATGAATACTGCAATGACCAGTAGCTGGCCAATCTCAATGCCGATATTGAAGGCCGCCAGGGCCAGAGGGATATCATTGGCTGGCAGGCCAAATTCACTCAACACTCCGGCAAACCCCATGCCGTGCAAGAGGCCAAAGCCACCTGACATTAACCATGGACGTCTTCTGAACAGGCTCTTGGGGTCATTTCGTATCACTTCGGCGGCTGCGACCACAATACTCAGGGCAATGATGGCTTCAACCAGCATAACCGGGAAGTTGACATAGCCCAGTGCCGTCAGAGAAAGGGTAATAGAGTGGCCCAGTGTGAACAGGGTGATGGTCCAGATCAGTTGTCTGCCCCAGCCAACCAACAGGGTGAGCATAATGACAAAAAAGACATGGTCCAGTCCCGAAAGAAGGTGATCAAAGCCAGAGACTACGTAAGTCCACATGATATCCAGAGCACCGGGAGCCGCTTCAATGGTAATAGCCGGATCATCACTGCTGAGCATCTGATGATAATGGTTGCCGTCCAGAGTCTTCAGCCTGAAAAGAACCCCGGAAGGGCTGCCGTCCAGACCATCGACTTTGAACTCACTGCCGATCAGAGAAAGGGAAGAGCAGTCTGTTGTCCACTGAACGATCTGTCCCGTTCCTTCTTTACTCCCGGTAAGCTGACTGTTACTGACACAACCTTCAGGAAGAATAGGCGTCAGTTGTATACCGGGCATGGGCTTAAGTGACGTTTTCCAGATCACCAGAAAATGACCGGGGCTTTGCTCGTTCATAGCCCAAAGGCCGGGTGCCATTGGGTGAGCACTGGCTTTACTGACCAGCATTAACAGAAGCGATAGAAACAGAAAAATGTTTTTCATAGAGTGCGCTCCTTGCTGAAGTCCGGAAAGGACATGGCTGAAGCTTCAAGTCCGACATCAGCCACTTCTATGATGTAATTCTCCTTTAACTCTTCAACCTCACGCCTCAGCATGGCTTGTCGTCTATCCCTAAGGATTGTGGAGCGAATATTGTCTGCTACTTCTTTCAGTGGTCGATAGTGATCCTGTTGGGTTTCGTTAACCCAAACCAGGTGGTAACCATAGCTGGAAGCTATGGGGCCATACCATTGACCCGATTTCAGCGTCATCACCTGGTGGGCGAAGTCTGCCCCCAGTCGTTTAGAAAACTGTTGTTCATTCAGGAAGGGCAGCTGGTGACCATTAAAGAAAGGGTCTCCAGATCTTATCGCCTGTTCGAGCGTTTCTGGCATTTCAGCAAGCAGGTTATTGGCCCTGTCCATGCTCTCTTGTTCAAAGCCACCAAAATAGACATGGCTGATTTTGGTAACACCGGATTGGCGGTAGTGCTCTTTATGCTCCTGATAATAAGCTTCCACTGTTGCCTGGTCAGGGCCTTCAACCGGACTTTCGGCGCTGATCACTTCTTTCATTGAAGAAACCAGATACCGGCGGATCAAAGGATCCGTTTTATCAAGCCCGAGCTTCAGGGCTTCTCTTTCCCTGGCATCGGCGTCACCATCGGTCAGTTTTAAAAAGCCGCCCAGTTGCTGTAACCGGTTCTTCACCACTGGCAGTTGGTCAAAGTGCCGACTCATGGCTTCCTGGAATAAAATTTCATTCTCAATACTGACATCGATCAGCATAGCCGTTCGCTGGGCATCGGGAGCTCTGCCAGTCTGCAGTTGCCATTGCACCTGAAGGTCTTTGATCTGCTGTTCATTGATGGAAATCACCGGAGCTGGCTCCGGCTCGGCTGTGACCCAGAGCAGGATCATGCCAAGCCAGAGGCAGTGGAGTAGAGGTGATAACAGCAGACGCTTTCCCATACGTCTTATCATATTGAATTACCTTTCCAGAGAGACTGTTTTAATTGAGCTGCTTTTTTTGAGCTCAGGGCTGTTTTCTTCAGGTGTGTACCAGACCGGTGAAGTCCAGGCGCGTTCCTGAATAGTGGGTGAGTAGAAAGGCTCGTTTTTCGGATCAATACAGCAGCGACCAAAAATATCACCTATGCCGTCCATCTTTTCTGTTTGTTCAACAGCCTGTGCTTCACAGTTCGGTGAGAAGGGGTCGACACCGTAGGATTTGCACTGCAGAGTACTCCAGCGACAGCTGGGGTTTTCTACGACTCGGGCATAGTAGAAAGCGGGTTGTTCCGGGTCGAACTCAGGATCCTGCCAGACACCACAGAGACTGGCGTAACCCTGTCCTTCAGGCTCACAGGTCTTTTTATTGACGGTGGCACCATTGTTAGGGTTGCCAGCAATATCAACGACTTTCTCGTGGGTTTTGCCGTCTTTGTCGACCCAGCCTTTGATGATCTGAATGCGCTGCAGATCGGTACCCGGATGACCAAAGATACCCGGATCTTTCATGGCCGTGATCAGTAGAGTCGGAGCTTCGCTACCCGGTCTGGGCTCCATGTCGCCACCCATAGGCACACCCCGTTCATAACCCTGCTTGACCAGGTCAAAGGCTTTACACATTTCAGGTTTGAAGTCCCAGCCTGCGAAGAAACGAACGATGGGGCGGGTACCACTGGTAGCATATGCCTCACGCTGTCTCATGGCATTAAAGAGGCTGTCACGGGAGTTTTCTTCGGCCCAGACCACGGCATGACCGCCAGGATTATCAAAGAAGTGATCCTGAACATTCCGGTACCCTGAATCACGTTTGCCCAGGTGACCGGTATAGTTATCTTCTTCAGCACCACCGGGGGTTGCACTGTGGGTATCGGTTGAGCCGATAAAGCCCATTTTGAAAGGATTTGCACCCTCTTCCTGTCCCAGTTTAAGGCCGTCTTTCAGGGCATTACGAACCATGTTACGAGGAGCGAACTCATCAATGGGAACCGGCTTTGCACCTTCAGTCATCACTTTGCCGTAAACAGTGCCAAGCATGCTCAGGTTGTCTGCAACCGTCTGCTCAAAATCGCAGAGTTCATCCTGGGTCTGGACACCGCGACCAGCAAGACGATCATAGCGGCATTCTGAAGCAGCTTTATGCTGAACCAGTTCGACCAGGGGTTCAAAGTAGATTCTGTTATCCCGCTCTTCTTCATTACGAGGGTCACGGAACATCAAACCGCCAGATAGGTTGGGGTTGTGAGGGATGGAGATAACATCACAGCCATTCCCTTTTTCTGTGCATTCCTTGCGCAGTTTTTTCCAGAGATCAGGGTAGTTGTAGCTACCTGTTTCATAGGTTGAAATCGTTTTCTCAACAACCCGGTCATTTCTGAAGATAACGTTCCGGTGCATATTCTTGAATTCAGGTGCATCGGTGTATTCATAACCAACCATCGTCGTGAAATTACAGGCTTCGGTGCGGTCATAATGATCTTCGGCAGCCTGTTGGATATTATTCCAGTACTTGGCTTGCCCGGCATCGCAATCAGAGAGTGTACAGGCGAAAGATTTTTCCTTGTTGGTGCTGGTGCCACTCACTCCCAGGCTTTGCCAATAATCGGCTGCCAGTAATTGAATGGGGTAAGTGTTACTGCGAGTCATCATGCAGTAAGGAAACCAGTAACCGGGCTCGCTGGGGTCGTCAGCACAGACATTAATCTGCCCAAGGAATTCGGCATGATCCGTTACGGCAGTGAAATCCAGAGGACGCTGGATCTGGGCAATGATTTTCTGATCGCCTCTCTCGTCGGGTAGAGTGATGGCTTCGCCTTTTGCATAGCGATAGGCGTCCCAGGGTGTGTTTCTCTGACTGGAGACAAAAGAGTCAAAGCTGTAACTGGTGTGGACATGCAAATCTCCAAAGAAAGGTTGTTTCAGTGGGTCATAGTTGGCGCATCGAACCCGTTCTTCCGTTACTTCGAAAGGCAGCTTGGCCGGAACGTTGGATAAGGTCGATGTTTCTGCCGAAACAGCTCCGCTGAACAGGGTCAGCCCTGCAGCCAGTAAGCCAGAGGCCACTCTGATTGAGCGAGTGGTGGAGATAGAAAGAAAAGTCTTCACTGCACGAATTCCATTCCATTATTGTTGTTTTTATTGCGAGCTCATGGTGGCTCTGAAAATGCTGCAGTTACAGCGCTTGGAGGGACAGCACTTTCGGACTGGTCCTCTTTTTACAGAGTATCCAGACTACTTTTCTGCCTACTTTAAATCACTTGGCTTATTTTTATTTAGTTCATTTGGGTTAGATACTACAAAATCAGAGCTTTATTGCTGGTTTTGGCCTTTATAAATCAGGGTAAGATTAACCGTGCCAAAAAAACCATAGCATTCTTGGTCACCCCCTGCATTGAACCAGGAGATGGATACTGCATCGGAGTTTGATGCTGAAACGCCCGCATTGGTCATCCTGTCACAGAACCCAGTGCCTGTGTCTTTGAAGATTGGAATTTGTGCCAGCTCCTGACCTGTGTACGAATGACCTGTCTGATACATCTCTACATGGACTCCATTCAGGTTAATCCCCTGAATCGCTCCATTTTTAACGGTTCTTTCTTTTTCTTCCGTGTAAAAGGTTCTTGATTGAGTGGGTGGAATGCTGCTGGTACCGCAGAAATCATTGCAGAACTAGTTGTCATTACCTGCAAACTCAATCAACAGTTCTTGAGAGGATTGATTATCAATCGTGACGTACCAGCCGCCCCCCGCCATGGACTGATGGCAGAATAAGCACAGACATAGAATGAACAGGGCTTTCATTGACTGATTACAGAGTATTCTCATGTTTTATTCCCGGGAAGAAAGAACAGAGAGGTGGGTCTGGGAGGGTAAGGGGCTATTGAATATTACAATGGTTCCCATTGGGAAGAACTTCATAATACCGGGTTTTCAGCACCGGCCAATCAGATTTCGGTTAACTGGCAGGATCGCCCACAGGTAGTAGTGGGTTTTGGTCAGTATGAGGAAACCCAGATCCCCGAAAAAGGGGGCGTGGTAGAGTATTATGATGGAAATAATTGGCAGGAATTGGAATTGATGGGAGCGGGGAGGTTGTCACCCGTAAACCAAATGTCATTCGTTGTCTGAAGGTTGTTGGGCTTGTATTCAACGGCGACGTGAACGGTTCCCCTGCAATCATAGCAATATTGCTCACTACCTCCCAGAACGGTTATCCGGGTGAGTGCGGGATTACTTGAAGAGGCTGCCTCTGCAACATGGTATTTGCAGCCTTCAAAAGCTGCGTCTCGGTATATATTGGTGATCACAGTTTCTGTATTGTTGTGGGCATGATCATCCTGATAGAACTCGACATGAACGCCGTACTGGTATCACTGACCGAGATACCTGCGCTCTTGTATGGCATGTATTGGTTATTGTCGCTCTTGTAAGTCTGTGTCTACGTGACCTCTGTGCCCGTATGAGCCGATTCATCAATGTAGAGCTCAAGGGGGTATTCGTTGACACTCACGCTCAGTCTTCCAGGATGGTTTTCATCTCCGGGTTGGTAGAGGTTTTGCAAAGTACGAGCCTGACCTGAATGGATAGTAACCGTATTACACAGTGGCTGACATTGTCAGTGATCGCTGCTGGTAGGCGATATCGTGACCAATTGGTTTGAGTTGTTTGCCAGTTGCCAATACCAGATTGTGTTGGCAGCTCTGGCATTGGCCAGTGATAACGCTATAGGAACCAGAATGACTGGGGCCCGGCTTTTGGGGGAGCATTTTAGCGACGGTATGGCGTATGGAGTTTATTGCGCCTGTTTTGTTTCAGTTGAAGCTCACGTTTTATGAAATGCAGGGTTGAAGTAATGGTATTTTTATCCCGACGACAGACGTCATAGGTTCCGGTATTTATTTCGACTGGAATGGCTTTGTCGTTACTGGATGATACGGTTATGTCGTCGTAATCCTCACGTCCATAGACTTGGGTAGCTCGATAAATGGTCCCAGAAGCCATGGCACGGCCATTGGAGACAAACTCGGAATCATGTAGGTCAATTTTACGCCATATGGATACCGTTCATGCTAATGTCCTGTGTCGTCGCTGCGTTCTTTCTCTTCGGTGCAAAAAGTCCGGGTTTCATTGGGTTTCAGGGTTGAAGGGCCACAAAAATCATTGCAATACCAGTCGTCGTTGCCAGCAAAACTGATTTTCAGATCGGAGCCTGAGTGGTTCTGGATAGTGACGAACCAGCCTGTTCCTGCTGTAACCGTGCTTGTCATAAAGGTCATCATCAACAGGGTCAGGAGACTGAAACAAGGTCGAAACAGTATGAAGAGCTTGCTCATAATACAGCGACCTGCAGAGGGAATTTCACTGTGAAATGAAATAGCAGTGCCTGAGTAATCAACAATGACTACTCAGGAAACAATAATAGAAGGTGGTCGAATAGTGACATTTTGTCCAGATTCAATCAGTGGCCTGATAGAAATGTGGCTATCAGGCCACTGTCGTGATCAGAGAATCTTCTTCCTCCAGAAGGTTGCCTGGGCAACAGTATGCTGATGCTTTCTGGCGGTTTCCCGGATGACAAATGGCACATCTCTCGGAGGCTCAACCTCCTCAAAATCTTGATCCAGTACTCTCTTCAGTCCGTCATAGGTCGTCAGGGCTTCACCATTTTCTCGTACTCCGCCCAGCCATTTTTCCTTTGATGTGTACTCTTCCAGCCAGGTATAAGGGGAGGTCAGCACCAGCAATCCACCTGGGCGAATTCGTTCCTGAATCGTCGAAAGGAATCCCTGGGGATCATTCAGTCGGTCAATCAGGTTGCCGGCAAAAATCAGGTCATAGTTGTTGTATTTGGGCTTGAGATTACAGGCATCCCCCTGGGTAAACAGTACACGACTGCTATCGATGCCTTCAGCAAATTCAGACAGTCTGGCTTCACGATACTCACCCAGTTCACCTTCTGAAGGCACGAAATAGCGTATTTTGCCATTCTGCTGCAGTTCAGAAGCGGCAGAAATGAAACGTGCAGAAAAATCGATACCATCAACATGATTGAACCAGCGGGCCAGCTCAAAGCTGCTGCGCCCTACAGAGCAACCCAGATCCAATGCCCGGGTACAGGTATGATCTTTGAGTAACTCACGGCAGATTTCGATACAGGCTACGGGAAAGTTCTCAACGCCAAAGTACTGGTCGCCATAGTGAAACTCCAGGTATTGGGCCACCAGAGTGTCTGTCTCATAAGGGTTCAGGCTGGCAGTACGTTCCGTTGTGGATTCAACATAACGGAAACCTGCGTGCTGGAAAAAGTGTCTTCCAAAGGCATACCGAGAATCCCGGATAGCGTAATTCCCTGTTGAGATCCAGCAACCGCCTTTAATCAGGTTATGTTTGCCATCAAATGTGGGGGTTGAAAAATCATCGTAATAGGGATGAACCCTGAAGCCTTCAAAAGCATCAATCGGGGTAGCCGTCCATTGCCAGACATTACCAATGACATCATAGAAGTCACCGTTCCTGAACTGGTTTACCGGACACGATGAAGCCCAGTATTCAAGATTGATGTTGCCTGGGGCTTGTTCCCAATAGGGCTGGTCAGTGTCAATGGTCTCTCTCAGGCAATACCATTCCGCTTCAGACGGCAGCTGTATCTGAAGGCCGGTAGTTTCAGACTTCCAGCGGCAAAATGCCTGTGCTTCATGGCAGTTGACATCGGCGGGCCAATCCCAGGGCATCTCGATCTCTTCAAGCATGGTGCGGTAACGGTAGTTCTCCCCACTGGGAACCCAGAACTCCGGGTGCATAGCCCTGGCGAAAGTCGCCCAGGCCCAGCCTTCATCTGTCCAGTATTTTTCTGCGCTGTAACCGCCTGCCTGGACAAACTCCAGAAACTCCTGATTGCTGACAAGGTACTGACTGGCCTTGAATGGCGGGACGCTTTCTTCAGATTTACCGTACTCGTTATCCCAGCCATAAAGCGCATTATCAAAAGGCTTGCCGAGTATCTGGTGGCCACCCGGGTGCTCAACCAATTGATTTTCCGGCGCGGCTCCTGAACTTTGGCAGGGTTGCCAGTAGGGGTGGGGTTCAACATAGGCCAGAGGTAACTGGCGAATCAGGACGGATGACGTTTCAAGGTGAATACGCTCATGCTCAATACCCATGATGATCAACCATGTTGGACTTTCCCAGGTGATGGGCATGTCCAGCGTCATGGTTTCAATAAAACGAATGACACGTGCCCTGACTTTTTGTCGATATTCTTTCAGGGCGGGCACCGTAGGCCAGTCGTAGTTATTTTCGTCCAGGTCGTCCCACGACATTTCATCCACGCCGATAGCCACCATAGCTTCTATATCAGCATCAACCCGCTCGTTGATCAGGCGGGCAGCAATGAGTTTATTGATAAAAAAAGCAGCGGTATGGCCATAGTAGAAAATAAGGGGGTGGCGTAGCGATATGGCTTTACGGTAATAGGCCTCATCACTGGTCAGTGTTTCAAAAAGACGATCATAGATATCAAAAGTTTCGCAGAAGTATTGAATAAGCTCCTGTCGTTTTTCTTCCGGAGTACCTGAATCCAGAATAATGGTTCTTGTCGGAGTCTGAAGCGGAGAAGTGTTGAAAGTAGGCGTTTTGTTTAGCACGTGCTAACCCCCAAAGCTATGATCAATGCTGTACGACTTGATCAGCGGCTATAAAAAAGATCATACACGGTTTAGTGGTTAAAGGCATAAGTATCAAGGTTGACCCATGTGCCAGTGTCGGCTGGTTGACTGGCACACCGGTTTAAGCGGAAATTATGTTATTAATTCCGCATCAGGGATCAACGATGATAACGTCTTCACCGATATTTCTGGGCAGCTCTTTACCGGCAGGAATCGCTCCGGCACCGGCGGTGGTATAGAGCACTTTGTGGGTATGAGGGTTGTCGGGGGAAGAAACTGTCCATTGTCTGGTAATCGCATAATCCCAGAACAACCAGTAAACACGCCAGGTGATGACATCGCCAGGACGGGCATCCACGCAAACGTTGGCATGAACCGGACCGCCATCATCTATCCCGGTACGTTCATTTTTCAGCCAGGCTGTACTGTGTCTGTTATTAAAGCAGTAACGGGACTCAGGAATTCCGTTGCTCAGGACATCAGCCGTATCAAACCGGAATATCTGACGGGCACGAAACAGGTCGGTAATCAGTTTGGCCGCTTTGCGCTTGCCTCCAAATTTATAGCTGGTATTGCCGTAGTTCACCCCCTGAAATACCGAATAAATATGATGGCTTTTTGAACAGGTGGGTTTTGTTTCTGTTTTGCCAAGGAAGTCTCAAACATTGGTTTGAGTGATAAATAAACCTATCTTTTCGGATGGTAAGCTTTTGCTTTCTGATACACCTCATGACGGCTTGTCACCTTCTTTTCGGACAGACCTGAATGCCTCTCCTGAGGCGTCTGGAACTTGAGCCCGGTGTGCTTTGCTCCTGGTTATGAACAAAGCCATTGACCCAACAGGCAGCAGCGTCCAGGCTGTCGAAGCACTGAGGGTAGTCAGGCCTGTACTTCATGGTTCTGAAGCCCATTTTGAGAACGGGTTGTTGTGGGAGGACATTATTGTTTGGTAAAGATATGGCCGATTTTGAGAGATTTTCGGGCATTTTATTAAAGTTTGGTAAAAATCAGGGGGTGTTTTTCTGGCACCGCTAAAGACGTAACATTAAAGTCTGATAAAAACAAAAAAACCTTTGATATCAAATATGTACAAAACAGTCCAAGACGGACTAGAGCCCCCAACCAGCTTCAGTGATAAATATTTTCCCGATTGCCTGGGTATATATCATAAACATGCAGAAACACTTCATCACAGGTTTTAGGCCAGAGCATCTTTGATGCGAGACAGCAGCAAATGTGCTGAACAAGTTACCAAAATCGGTACAGCCCAAGGTCAAAAGTGTACTGCATGATATCTGGCAGGCCGTGACCTGGGAAGAAGCCTAAAAAGCCTTTGAGGACACGGTAAAATGCTTCAAAGCGAAGTACCCAAAAGCGATGGAGTGCCTGAGCAAAGACAAAGAGCAGATGCTGGCCTTCTAAGATTTCCCTGCGGAACACTAGCAGTATATCAGGACGACAAATCCGATAGAGTCTACCTTCGCTACAGTGCGCCTCAGAACGGCTAAAACCAGAGGCTACGTGAGTCGTGACAGCATCCTGTTAATGGTGTTCAAGCTGAGAAACGCTTGCGCAGGCTAATAAGCTGGCCGATGTCCTTCAAGGCACTCGCTTCAACGATGGGATTCGTGCAGTGAATGACGCTGATCAGGAGGTCGTGTGATTATTACTCAAACACCAGATTTGACGATAACTCTTGTTTCGGCTCCAAAGTTTCCAGCCAAAGCAGCTTTTCAGCTGCAGCTTCTTAATGTACTATAAAAAACAATACCAATGGCGTGTATATTAAATAAATAATGGAAGTACTGACTTGTATACAGAAGTAAAAAAAGCAGTTGGTCAGCATTCTAATACTAAATTTTACTTTACTGAAACCGATGCATTTGACCCAAAAACACTGATCGATGTGTTAGATGGCAAATCCTTAGGAACAATTATCAGAGGCTTTGTTGATTTAGAAAGCTGCACTATAATTTGTGATAATTTCAGTTCACATGAAGGAAGGTATGAGCGGGGTCAAGATGCACCTGCCACATATGTTGGTGCATATCATTATCATAAAGAACTGGATCAATACTTCCAGGAATCAGAACTTGCTAATAAGGTTTTGGGGCAATTATTCTCTAAAACCGGTAACCCTGTTGAAAGAATAAATAACGCATTAGATTCTGCATTAAATAAGCACCAGAGAATACTGAGACCTGCCCAGTGGAAGGGGAAAATGGCCTGCCAGTTTGTTATGCGGTCATGGTCAGATTCCGGTGATTTCTCCCTCGCCCCTCATGAAGATGAAGCACAGTGCAAAGATCCTGGCCAGGCAGGTTTTGAGATTCAGGAAGCAATTAAAGAAAACAATGCACTGTGCGCTGTAAATATTTGCCTTGAAAATGGCTCTGGTGGCTTACTCCGCATATGGGATATCAGACCTGATGATGCCATGCGGGAAAAGTACAACGTTGAGTTTACCGGATCACCATACCCATTGGAGGCAGTGAAGGGTGTTGCTTTCATTGACGTTGAAATAAGACCCGGTGATTTATACGCCTTCGACGGCAGATTTGTTCATGCAGTTACTCAACTTGAAGACAAAACTACTTCCAGCCGCTCAACCATTTCCTACTTACTTTCACATAAGGGAAAGGGAGAGACTATGCAATGGGCTTAAATAAAGACAAAACAACCAGAGTTAAATAAATAGCCCTGTGCAAAATCAATACTAATAAAATTTAAAATTTGTAGCTTCTCAATAACTGCTGGAGATCGGCAAAAACCATGCAGAACCATAGTGCATGATTGCTGTTTACCTAGGGCTTCAGAGAATTGGCACCTTGGTTTACCAGCACTTTTTGAGAAGTTTCTAAAATTTATAGGTAATAAAAATGCGTATTTTTTCAATGAAACCTGGTCATGATGGCCATATTTGCTCAGTCAATGACGGAAAATTGGAATATTCTATTGAGGCTGAAAAAGATTCTTGGCCAAGATACGAAGTTATAACACCTCATGTATTCACGCGTGCCATGGAATTAACAGATGAGATCCCTGATGTAATTGCCATGTCTGGCTGGGTCAAAGGCTTTCATTCAGTATCACAGCCTACCGACGGCAGATATTTTACCATAAACCCTGAAGATAGAATTCTGGAAAAACGTAAAGCGTTTGGAAAAGAGATAACCTATTTTGCCTCATCTCATGAGCGCTCGCATATTTTCTGCTCATTCGCACTGTCACCCTTTCCCCAGAATGAACCGTTTTATGCTCTGGTATGGGAAGGAAATATTGGTGCATTTTACCGGGTCGATGAGGAGATGAATATTTCTTGTATCGGTAGAGTCATGGAGGACCCGGGTAACAAGTATGCATACCTATACGCCCTGGCTGATCCAAAATTCCCTGATGGTAAAGGCCATTTCAGGTTTGAAGATGCTGGAAAACTGATGGCGCTGTGCTCCTACGGTGAGCCTGATACGCCGGCAAGCGAAGAAGAGCAGTATGTCATTGATACAATCCTTAATCAGAAATCAATTCTGCTAACTTTGGATAAAGCCAGCTTCAAACATACTCGTTTCTATAGCATCGGTGTTGAACATCCGGATTTTAAGAGTTTGGCTCGTAAACACTCCGATGCAATTTTTAATAGATTCTATGACTTTGCAAAAGAGAATTTAACTGAAGGCTTTCCACTCGTTATTGGCGGAGGTTGCGGCCTTAACTGTGACTGGAACAGTGCCTGGAAAGCCAGTGGTCTGTTTCAGGATGTGTTTGTACCGCCCTGCACTAATGATTCCGGATCAGCCATAGGAACAGCTGCTGAGGCACAGTTTGAGTTAACAGGTTCCGCTAAGATCGAATGGTCAGTTTATGCGGGTGAAGAGTTTTTCTTAGATATACCTGTACCCAAAGAAGTCGAAGTTTTTGATGCTGGCTATGATTATGTTGCAGATCGTCTGGCTGGCGGGGATGTTATCGGCTGGGTTCAGGGTAAATATGAAATTGGGCCACGCGCACTTGGTAACAGGTCATTATTAGCAAACACATTCTCCAAAGAAATTCATGCGCGGCTAAATAAGATAAAAAGAAGAGAAGATTTTCGCCCAATAGCACCTATTTGTATGGAAGAGGAAGTAGACAGACTTTTCAATAGCCAAGGTAGCAGCCCACACATGCTCTACTTCCAGACCGTAAGAACAGATGCGATACCGGCAGTAACTCATATTGACGGATCAGCACGTTTGCAATCAGTCAATCCACAACAAAATCCTAAGATGTACAAGCTACTTAGTCATTTCCGAAATAAAACTGACTTCGGAATACTCTGCAACACATCATTGAATTTTAATGGTACAGGATTTATTAACAGACTGAGCGACCTGCATCAGTATGCATTGCAAACAGGTCTTGACGGTTATGTTGTTGGTGATCGTTTCTTCTGTTTAAAAAAACACCACAGAGCCTCCGTCTCCTAACATGAAATCAACCAGTCACCATTATGATCCAAGGGAAAGTTATAATGACTTTCCCAGTTGGACTCAGCCTTTATTAACTCTGATATCAGGTAAGCCACGGGCAAACACTAAGCCGTTATTAGAGATAACACCCGTTCATGCTCTGATTATTGATATATCGAAGTACATTATTGGAGTAGGCAGTGCAGTAGCACTCACAGAACAAGGAGGACTCTTATATTTTCTTCTGCCACTAAGCTGGGTTCTCACGGTAAATGCGGCCAGATCCCTGACCAGTGATGCCCATTACGCAGGGCACTCTTCAATAACAGGTAAAAGAACTCTGGACAAGCTGATTGGTGACCTTCTTAGCTTGTCTGTCCTTGCACCAAACATGGATGACTACGCCCTTCCACATAACAGGGGACACCATGGCCGTGGTGGCATTGGCACAATAGAAGACCCTGATAGCGGACTCATCAGGCTTATTGGATTTGAGATGGGAAAACCATTAGCTTGGTATAAGCTCAGACTTTTAACATCGCTAATATCCCTGCGCTATCATTTTTTATATACAAAGGCTCGGCTTCGCTCAACATTGATCACAGCACCTGTATGGAGAAAAGCAGCGGCTATTATGGTCTACGGGGGTATAGTTGCAGCGGCTGTCAGTGGCGGGTGGTTTTCAATATTTCTTCTGGCATGGTTGATTCCAATTCTTCCTCTGTACGCTGTCAGTGCGGCACTTCAGTTCCCCAGTGAGCATTTGTGGCTTGCACCTCGAGAAGAAGAGGAAAGTCATCGTGACTACTTTTTAAGAGTGTCACATGGTCGGTTTTTCTTACTCCCTGCTCCTGAATCATGGCGCGACGCTCTGCGTTGGTCGCTGGGTATGGGACACATGCTGTTTGAGAGATTTTTTGTCTGTGTTTCTATCCTGCCTGCCCATGATTATCATCATCGTCATCCGGGATCAAAGCGCTGGCCTATGGAACCCTGGCTACGGCAAAAAGAAGTCGACAGCGGTATTCCCTATACAGAGTTCTATGGCCTGAAAAAGCCAACTGAAGCTCAGTTTGCCATATGGAGCAAAACGCCTCCTCTTCAGAAAAACAAGAACAGAACACTATTGTCTCTGCTAGAAAACTTTTCCCCTTTAATTAAAGGCACAAAATAAGTAACTACTATGCATACAATAAGAAAAGAGAGTGCTTCTTCAAACCAGTCATGGATAGAATATTTTTTTCAGGCAATAGACTCAGGTAACTGGGATTCACTATCACTATTCCTTGCTGATGAAGTGATCTACGAGAGGCCAGGCTACTCTCCATTAGTAGGAAAAAAGATGGTCCTAGACTTTTACAAGAATGTCCGCATAATAAAAACTGGCACCCATATCGTGAAGGGATTTACCTATTCTGACGACATGCTCAGTTACCATGGATCCTTCACCGGAGAGTCTTATAACGGTGATAAACTCTCTGTAGATTACTGTGACTTCTGCAATATAAAAAATGGTCTTCTGCACCACCGGAAAACTTTTTTCCATGTTGCTTCCGTTTAGTTATCAATAAGTACACATAAAACAATCAGTTATTACGGTCTAAGCATTATGTTTGAAGAAACAGACAAAACTCATGATAAAATTAAAGATTACTGCTTGCTACTTGGTGCTGATGCCACCTGGAGAGAGCGATCTATACTTGGTGCGGCAAGGGCAAGTGATTCACCAATTGCAATCATGCAAAACACCGGAATAGTCAATAAAAACCGATTTGCTGATATAATAATTACAGGTAACCCTGGTGAGGCAGAATTAGCTCTTGATGCCGTTAAGAAGTTTGAAGAACAATCGGGTGCCAAACCTGTTTCTGTAATACCTTTGATTGAAATGTCCCTTGCTCCCGGACTAAAGATCTCCCAATACTACAACTTGAATTATTTGCCTGAATTCTCAGTAACAGCGGCCAGAGATAAGTCTATCATGAAGCAGCGTTTCCTTGATGCGGGTTTACCTACACCACAATTTGAGACGTTCTCAAACTTCGATGAGCTTGTTTCTCAAAAACAAAAGTTCAACTATCCTGTCGTACTGAAACCATCGCATTTTGGCGGGAGTGAAGGAGTTTGCTTAGCACGTAATGACGAAGAGTTGCTGAGCGCTTATAACCACACAAAAAACTCCATGTTAAACCATGCCAGAAATTTCGGATTAAAAGAGAACCATTTTCAAGTTGAAGAGTACATTAATTCCACTACAGAAATATCGGTTGAGGTTTTAAACACAAAATACGGCAGAACTATTTTGATGGTGACTGATAAATTTGTCACTAACGAACCTTATTTCTCAGAAATAGGCCATACAGTACCTGGAAAATATTTTAATAGCAGCAGAATACGATCACTTGCACTGGAAGCATGTGAAGCCATTAACTTAGATTGTGGTGTAGCGCATGTAGAGATCAAGATTTCTGATAATGAGGAGCCTTATCTTTTAGAAGTTAATGCTAGAATTCCAGGAGATGGCATAGCTGATTTAATTGAAAAGGTAACCGGATATAACATTTTTGAGTTGCATGCTAAAAGCATCATCAATGATGATTTTCAGTTCGCGACAAAGTGCCTTGAGCCCAAAGGAAAAGCAAGTATTGCATTTCTTTATGCGAAAGAAGGTCGCATAAAGAAAATAGCAACTGAAGTACTCGCAACACTTCCACCCTCCATAACTGCAATTGATATAACTGCAAGAGAGGGTGATTTGTCTACAAAAAATATCAACAGCCACGCCAGAGAAGGTTCTATAGAATTCTATTGGACGAATGATAAAGAAGACGACTGGTATCACATTGATATAGCAACAGATATCTCTAATCAACTATTTCAAGTAAAATGAGTATGATTACTAGATCTTACATATCTATTCTGTTCTCGATTTTTTTAGTGCGCTTCACTATATTTTCGTCTATTCCTTTTTTATATATTTATATCACCCAAAACGAGCTAGGCAGTGCAGTTGAGGCGGGATTAATCGTTGGGTTATTGCCCTTAACATCCAGCATTACAGGGCTTTTCGGTGGCTATTTAGCTGATCGTTTAGACAGAAGAAATATCTTGATTTTCTCATGCTTATTTTCAAGTACTGCTTTTATTTTATTTTCCTTAAACCAAAGCCTTGCCGTCTGCGCAGGGTTCGCATTCATGATTGGTTTTTGTCAGGGTTTTTTTGAGCCCGCCAGTCAGACCATTCTGGGTGAAATGGTTGACCCAAAACACAGACAACGTGCTTTCAGCCATAGGTATTTAATCATCAACGTTGCTGCCACTGCTGGCCCATTTGCCGGGGGCCTTATATTTTACGATAATAAATCCACTTCATTCCTTATTATTTCACTCATTTACTTGGTTAGCTCTTACGTCATATTTAGTTTTATCAAACCACAAAAAACAGTAGAAAAGTCAGAAAAATCACATAAATCTTTCTCTTTCATGCTAAATACTCTGATGACAAACAACAGTGTGCGCACATGCTTTCTTTCTGGACTTCTGCTCATGTGCGCTTACTCTCAAATAACTAGTACACTATCAATCTTTGTCATAGAAAACTCTGATGGAGGCGTTACTTACTTCTCAAAACTGCTGGCTTTAAATGCAATATTAGTTATTACACTGCAATTGCCCTTAACCAGAGCTGCTGAAACAATCTCCAGAAACTCAACCATTCTGTTCAGCTCGGTAGCTATGGCGGCAGGTTTTGCGCTGCCAATCATCAGTGAACCTTCAGAAGCAATGTTTATTACAATGATAGTTCTCATATCAATTGGTGAAGTTTTATTGTTCCCTATCTCTAACTCATTATTTTTTGAGATAGCGCCCGACGGGCAAAGAGCCAGTTTTATGGGATTCTTTAATGCCACAATGCTTGGTCTGGCTATTGGGCCTCCTCTTGGCTCAATAGCTGTAGAACATGTGGACATGAGTGGACTTAGCTTAATTATATTTTTCAGTGTATTACTGTCAGGCTTTGGCTACCTGTTTATCACTAAAAAACAAACACAAACAGAACATTAACAATATTCTTACACACTAAACGAGGGTGAAGTTACGTAACCGCTAATTCTTAAGTTCAGTGTTGTTCATGGAGGCGGTTTCCATCAACACTGCGAACTTATTTTGAGCACTCCACTGATGAGGGTTTTTACCATCCCCGGGCACGGGTACACCTTGCGCTCTTGCCTGTTTGCGCCAAGTATACAAAGTTGCATCCGTATTGCCGGTTTGTCTTTTTAACTGGGCGATAGAAACATTGTTAGGCGGTATCATTTTCTGAATGATTGAAGCTTTCATTTCCTCGGAGTAATGAGCCATTACAGCCTCTTTCTATCAGCTCTCAGTTGTTGAGAGTCATGGATCAAAAGAGTCGACAACTATCCTGACACAGCGAGTTCCCTGGAAGCACCTGATCACGTTTATTATTATTTTTATGTCGTAGTCCGTATGGACTATACGATAACCATTAAACCGAATAAATATGATGGTTTTTAGAACAGGTGGGTTTTGTTTCTGTTTTGCCAAGGAAGTCTCAAACATTGGTTTGAGTGATAAATAAACGTAGCTTCTTAATAACTGCTGCAAAGCCCACAAGGTAGTATGTGAGAAGCTTTTTCAATCAAGTCCGTCAGCCTTGGAAACGAGCCACTGCCTGTTAACCTGTCTGTCAGATAGTCCCAGAATG
>NZ_JBPCXO010000156.1:0-37393 GCF_051008435.1 Endozoicomonas sp.
GCATAAAGGCGGTAAAAGGCTGCCAATCTGTAAAAATGAGCAAATCACGTCGGAGATATGGATGTTTTTTGCTCATTTTGTGATTTTGGATATCTGAATAACCTATTCTCGGTCAGGCTCCTAGGCGCTTCATCGCTTTATTAGCTGTCTGGTTGCTCAGGAAAACCAAGTTTTAGATGTGTAGGATAGAAAAATTTTTCTGTTCTACACTCGCTATGTCGCCCAATAAATGAGGTCAGTCATGTTGTTCAAGACGGCACGGCTCAAGTTTTTCCTCACTTGCCTGAATCTGTTTTCTCCGTTCTTATGGGCATTCGAGCCTCTTTCTAGCTTCTCTCCAGAACCTGCAATCATCTTTAACAAAAGGCCTGTGGATGAAACGGTCACTCGTCTCTTGTCAGGCCGTGAGTTTATACCAGTACACAATGGGTCAGAAAGTGATGAGCCAATCAATGATGATGGCCAGCCAGTGGATATGACCGTGTTGCTTGAAGTAGATCGAGCCTCCTGGTTCAGAGTGGTTTATCCGGAAAGCTTCAGTGTTCGCTCAGAGGGAATGATGCAAACAGAAAGTGCAGAAGGCGTAGACCTTTGCATTAAGCCCGGGCACTCCTATCGGTTTTCAGACACTCATGGCGTATCAAGGAATATTCATCTGCTGGCAACCCCTGTCACAGCTTTAGGTCCGGGGACAACAGAGTGCGTGCTTGATATTCCATTGAATCCAGAAACGTTGGATGTTCGACGCCTTGATGCTTCATCCAAAGTGCTTGAAAGACGATATTCCAATGCTTTGACAGGAGCGGTTGAGCATCATGCCGTTATGCACCATCGAGAAGATGTCACCCCTTCTTTCATGATATTGCTTGAGGAGAAGAAAAACGGACAAAGATTTCTGGTGATCTTTTCCATTGATGCTGCGGGAAGTATCAGTACGCATACGGTCTATCTGGATAATCAGAATGACAGGACATTTAACGAGTTGAGCTTGGAAGAGGTTTCCATACCTCAAGGAGAAACCTGCCGCTTGAAAAATCGTATGGGATTTTTGTTTGTGCAGTGTGTTTCAGATTCCAGGCAATCCAGTGAGCCTTTGATGGACGGTGAGTACGAAATTGGGCTCACAGAAGACGGTGTATTCATTCGAACTGCTCAGACAAGGCCCAGATTTCTCCAGCTTCCTACTGTGGTAAGAACCCGTGCCTTCAGGGGCTGGGGATTCAAGCTGGTAGACAGCACTAAAATGGCGTCTGTCGTCGCCAAAAAACCGGCTGACCTTAGAGCAGTGGTGACTGAGCGTTGGAGTGCTGATCAGGACTTTGATCGCTTTTCTAAACTGTCGGAACAGTTATACAAATTGGTCAGGATGAGTTCTATTACTCCACAACCGGAGAGCCCTATTTATGGAATAAGCAGAGATGGTTTGGCTCAACATTGGCAGCAGATTCCCAAATTGATAGGGAAAGTCTTGGCTGAACAACTGAAAACGGTTGAGGTGCTTTCTGCATTTAAGTCACGACTTGGGATTGGTACACCTACTTACACCGTGTCTATAGAGGAAGTGGGTGGGACTGAGCAGAGAGGCACTTTTACGGCAGAGGCTTTTGCTATTCAAATTGCCCGAGATCTTGTTGGGTTTCTAATGAAAAGAGGATACAGAGATTTATGGCCTGCTTATATGGAAATGCTGTTCGCAGCAAGAAATATAGGGGTAGCCAAGGTGGTGGACTTCTCCGCTGGCAGCATGATTTCAGATTTTTACAGAGTCATGGCTGGGCATGAGTTATGGCAGTATGTGGATGATTCAGTGGCTGATGACGTTCTCGCCAAGATAATGATAGCGTTACTACTCAACAGACTGATCTGGATGACGATCCGGTCACTGAATCCTGAAACATATATGGAACTATAGAACTAGTTTTCAATAGAATCAGACCTGAGTCTTTTATGTCCGGGTCTGATTTGTGTCCATTGCTTCTCGTTTATTGGTTTTAGTCTGCTTTGCTTCCCTGCCCTTTTCTGCCTGGTCAGCGCCTGCCAGTTTTTCCAAGGCTAAACGGGAGGCGGTGAAAATCTATGCCGATCACCTCACCAGCTTTTATTGTGGATGCGACATCAAAGTACAGGGTAAGAAGCTGTTGCCTGATCTCGATTCATGCGGTTATGAGGTTCGCAAACAGAAAAAGCGAGCTTCAAGAATTGAGTGGGAGCATGTCGTTCCGGCCTGGGAGTTTGGCCATCAGCTGCAGTGTTGGCAGGACGGAGGCCGAAAGCGTTGTAAAAAGAACCCCGACTTTCGCAGAATGGAATCGGATCTCCATAATCTGGTGCCGGCGGTCGGTGAAGTGAATGGTGATCGAGCCAACTACCGCTTTGGTTTCCTTCAAGAGACACCCAATATGTACGGTCAGTGCGACTTCAAAGTCAATTTCAAGGAGCGAAAAGCACAACCACCGGTGACACAGCGAGGCCAGATAGCCCGCATTTATTTGTATATGGCAGATCGTTACCCTTTCAGGCTCAGTAAAAGTCAGAGAAAACTCTATGAAGCCTGGGATCGAGTTTATCCAGCAACATCGTGGGAAATTGAACGAAATGCCCGGATTTCTGAGGTTCAGGGCTGGTCAAACCCTTATGTTGCAAGGCAGTCGAGAGGGTAAATATCGTATTCGACTGTCCTATCGGCAGTCTGAGTATTATCATATTCCGATTAGCTCACTTTTAAAGCTCCCAAGGTTTATTGAGAATGGAACAGACCTTCATCGGCGATGATGGAATAGAACGTCAGTCACTGAGAGCCTATACAGAAAGTGCATACCTGAATTATTCCATGTATGTCATTCTGGATCGCGCCCTGCCCCATATTGGCGATGGCCTGAAGCCCGTACAGCGTCGCATTGTCTATGCGATGAGCGAGCTGGGGTTGAAAAACACCGCCAAGTTTAAAAAGTCAGCCCGTACTGTGGGTGATGTTCTGGGTAAATTTCATCCCCACGGCGACTCAGCTTGTTACGAAGCCATGGTATTGATGGCACAGCCCTTCTCATACCGGTATCCGCTGGTGGATGGTCAGGGGAACTGGGGATCTCCGGATGATCCCAAGTCTTTTGCGGCCATGCGTTATACCGAATCCAGACTGACCCGTTATTCTGATGTACTGCTGGGTGAACTGGGACAGGGCACCGTGGATTGGGTGCCTAACTTTGACGGAACACTGGAGGAGCCCTCCACTCTGCCAGCCAGACTGCCAAATCTACTGCTGAACGGTACTACCGGTATTGCAGTAGGTATGGCGACGGATATCCCTCCCCATAATCTGAGAGAAGTGGCAAACGCCTGCATTCATCTTTTGGATCATCCAGGCTCAAGTACCGCTGAACTGGTAAAACATGTTCAGGGACCTGACTTCCCGACAGACGCTGAAATCATTACCCCTCGGGAAGAAATCCTGAAAATCTATGAGCAGGGTCGGGGCTCCCTGAGAATGAGAGCGGTCTACCAGAAAGACGGCGCGGAGATCATTGTCACTGCTCTGCCCTATCAGGCTTCCGGGGCCAAAATTCTTGAGCAGGTTGCCGCTCAGATGCAGGCTAAAAAGCTACCAATGGTGGCTGACCTGAGGGATGAGTCTGATCATGAGAATCCTACTCGACTGGTGATTGTTCCGCGCTCCAACCGCATTGATGTTGATGGTTTGATGAAGCATCTGTTTGCCACTACTGATCTTGAGAAGACCTACCGGGTCAATATGAATATGATCGGTGTAGACGGCAAACCTCAGGTTAAATCTCTGGAAACCATGCTGAATGAGTGGCTGATCTGGAGAACCGATACTGTTCGCCGCCGTTTGCAGCATCGTTTGGATAAAGTGCTGGCCAGGCTTCACATTCTTGAGGGATTGCTGGCCGCATTCCTGAATATTGATGAAGTCATTGAAATTATCCGCAATGAAGACAAGCCCAAAGAAGTCATAATGAGTCGATTTGGGCTCTCTGAGATTCAAGCGGACGCGATTCTGGAAATCAAGCTGCGGCAGTTAGCCAAGCTGGAAGAGATCAAGATCCGCGCTGAGCAGGAAGAGCTGGAAGATGAGCGCAAGAATCTTGAATTGCTGCTTAGTTCCGAACGACGCCTGAAGACTCTGGTCAAGAAAGAAATCAAAGCGGATGCCGAGGAGTTTGGCGATGATCGTCGTTCACCTTTGATGGTACGGCAGGAAGCTCAGGCTCTTTCTGAAACTGATCTGATGACATCTGACCCGGTCAGCATAGTATTGTCTGAAAAAGGCTGGGTGCGTTGCGCCAAAGGCCATGAAGTTGATCCAGTTAGCCTGAACTACAAGGCAGGAGACAAGTATCGACTCTCTGCCAAAGGCAAGAGTAACCAGTCTTCTATCTTTATAGACTCCACAGGTCGTGCTTATTCTATACAAACTCATACCTTGCCTTCTGCACGGGGTCAGGGAGAGCCGCTCACCGGACGAGTGAATCCACCTTCCGGTGCGACTTTTGAAGGGCTTTGTGTCGGTGACAGTAATGACTGTTATCTGCTGGCCAGTGATGCGGGCTACGGGTTTGTTGTTCAGCATTCCGATATGGTCAGCAAGAACAAGGCCGGTAAGGCTCTGTTGACCCTGCCAAAGTATTCTCAGGTTATGTCGCCCATACCAGTGATCGGTGAAGACCAGGTACTGGCAGCGATCACCAATGAAGGTCGAATGCTGGTCTTTCCACTGTCTGAATTGCCCAAACTGGCGAGAGGCAAGGGGAATAAAATCATCAATATCCCAGCAGCACGGGCATCTGACCGGATCGAGTTGATGGTTCATCTGTCAGTGATGAGTTCAAAGGACTCGCTGGTTCTTTACGCAGGCAAGCGTCATGTGACGTTGAAACCCGCTGACATTGAACATTATCACGGCGAAAGGGGTCGAAGAGGTAACAAGTTGCCCCGAGGCTTCCAGAAAGTTGATGAAGTTGAGGTTATTCGGGCGGGCGAGAAAGAAGAGAGTCAAGTTTGAAGAATGGGCTATCCAATGACCGTAACCACAGGGTTTTTATAGCCGGGAGCTCCTGACGGCAGTTAAAAACCCATAATGGTTCATTGGACCGAAAAGCTGTGTGATCAGCTGTTTCGGATGCCACAGCCCTTGATGATGAGGTTGCACAGATGCTCTGTTGCAGCCTCAAGATCCTCTTCCGATAGAGCCTCCTTGCCAAGGACACAGGCTACCTGGGGGCTGTAATCTACATAATACTGGGTGGTGGCCCAGATAGTGAATAACAGGTGCAAAGGATCGACAGGGTCCATTTTGCCCTGCTCTACCCAAGACTCAATCACCAGAGACTTCTCTCTGATCCATGCCTTGAAGTGTTCAAAGTGTTCTTTGAGGTGTTGCCCTCCATGAATGATCTCACTGCTGAAAATACGCGAGGCATTGGCGTGTGCCAGGCAATACTGCATTTTTGCCTGAATGTACTGACGAAAGGCCGAAGCCGGATCATCTTCTTTGTTCAAGCCAGAAAAAACCGCTTCCCAGAGTTCCATAATATGGCTGAGTACTGCGCTATAAAGATCAACCTTGCTGTTGAAATAATAATGAACATTGGCTTTTGGCAATCCGGCTCTGTTTGCAATATCCCTGATTGAAGCCCCTTTGAAGCCACTAAGAACGAATTCGTCCTCCGCAGCTTGCAGTATGACCTGGATGTTCTTCTGGCGCACACGGCTGCTCTTCACGGCCGTCTGCTGAAGCTTGGCAGCGGAAGATTGCATAAAATCTCCGTATATTGATTAGGTGTTATGACTATCGACTATGAATATAGACAAGAGTTGCGCAATTGCCATTCGCTGCAAATAATTAAATTACGACAATGGTTATTTATTTTTCTGCCAAATAGTCAGGATTTTTATTTGAAATTCATAAGGATAGCGAGATTTTACGAGACGTTATTTTCTGGGTGCGTAGTCAAAAACGTCAGAGTACAGGCTTTTTTCCGGGAATCCGTTTTCAATCATTGCGTCATATGTCGTATAGACCATTCTTGGTGAGCCACTGATATAGGCTTGGCAGTCAAGCAGTTTTTCACGGTCAGCCAGAATGGCTTCATAGAGTAACCCGTGGCGCCCACACCAGTCGTCTTCATGGTTGGCTTCACTGACCACTGGATGATAGTGAAGCCCCTTGCCAGCCCACTGCACTGGAAGGTTTGGCAGGTAGAAGTCGGCCGGGGTTCGAGCCCCCCAGTAGAGATGCATCTCTCCGTTATGTTGATTGTGCAGGCAAGACTCAATCATGCTTTTCATTTGGGAAAAGCCAGTGCCAGCAGCAATAAACAGAAGGGGCTGATGGCTATCAATCGAAGCAGGAAGACAGCATCGCCCTGAAGGCAAACTGATATTCAGTGAACCCTGTTTGATTTCCTGAAACAGTTGTTGGGAGTTGGGGCTGTCTTTAAGGCGTTGAATATGCAGCTCCAGATGTTGCTGGTTCTTTTTTGGAGCAGAGGCAATAGAAAAGCAGCTGTTTTCATTATTCTGGAGATGAACAATCAGATACTGGCCGGGGCAATAGTCTGGAAAGCAGCCTGATTCAATGCTTAATTTAACTCGGTAGATGTCTGAACTGAGAAATTGGGTATCGGCTACTGAGCATTGTAGGGTGGAAGATTCGGGTATCTGCACAATGCCTACCTCCTGGAAGTCACAATCAACAGGAACGATCTAAAGTCCCTGCTGATTGCGATAAAAAAGCAACTTTGTATCCACTAATTTTAGGAGCCTGTGGGACTCAAGACAATTCGGCCTGAATCCCGTTAAATCCGACAGGCTCCTGAGCAATCAGGTGGCTATCAAGCGTTGGAATCGTTTTAGTCTATACCCAATTCATCCCAGAGTGCATCAACCCGGTCTTTTACTTCTTCTGTCATGGTGATGGTCTGACCCCATTCCCTGTCGGTTTCTCCAGGCCATTTGTTGGTGGCATCAAAGCCGACCTTGGAGCCAAGACCGGCTACGGGAGAGGCAAAGTCCAGATAATCGATCGGGGTGTTTTCAACGAACACGCAGTCTCGCTTGGGATCCATGCGCGTGGTCATAGCCCAAATGACATCATTCCAGTCTCTGGCATTCACATCGTCATCAGTGACAATCACGAACTTGGTGTACATGAACTGTCTGAGGAATGACCAAACACCGAGCATAACCCTCTTGGCATGACCAGGGTATTCCTTACGCATGGTGACAACGGCCATCCGGTAAGAACACCCTTCCGGTGGCAGGTAAAAGTCGACTATTTCCGGAAACTGCTTTTTCAGAATCGGAATGAAAACCTCATTCAGGGCAACACCCAGAATGGCAGGCTCATCAGGTGGTCTGCCTGTGTAGGTACTATGGTATATGGGATCTTTTCTGTGAGTGATGCATTCCACGGTGAAGACCGGGAAGCGCTCAACTTCGTTGTAATAACCGGTGTGGTCACCAAACGGGCCTTCATCGGCCATCTCTCCCGGATAGATATGCCCTTCCAGAACAATCTCAGCACTGGCAGGAGCCTGGAGGTCATTAGTCATACTTTTAACCAGCTCGGTTTTGCTGCCTCTGAGCAGGCCGGCAAAGGCGTACTCTGAAAGGCTGTCCGGAACCGGGGTGACAGCACCTAAAATAGTGGCTGGATCGGCACCCAGAGCCACAGTGACCGGGAAAGGTTTGTCCGGGTGTTTCTGTTGCCAGTCCCGAAAGTCCAGGGCACCGCCCCGGTGGGAAAGCCAGCGCATGATCAGTTTGTTTTTACCAATCAGCTGTTGGCGGTAGATGCCCAGGTTCTGCCGCTCTTTCTCGGGCCCTTTGGTGATGACCAATGGCCAGGTGATCAGAGGCGCAGCATCGCCTGGCCAGCAGGTTTGAATAGGAATTCGGTTCAGATCTATCTCATCACCCTTCAGAACCACTTCCTGACAGACAGCCTTGCTGACAACTTTGGGCCCCATATTCAACACTTGTTTGAAAACAGGCAGTTTTGTCAGGGCATCACGGAAACCCTTGGGTGGATCGGGCTCCTTCAGATAAGCCAGTAGCTGGCCTACCTCCTTAAGTGCACTGACATTATCCTGCCCCATACCCAGAGCAACCCGGCGTTCTGTGCCAAACAGATTGGCTAACACCGGCATGTCATAGCCTTTTGGGTTTTCGAATAGCAGTGCAGGTCCTTTCTTGCGAAGGGTACGGTCACTGATTTCGGTCATTTCTAGATACGGATCGACTTCAGTCTTGATCCTGACGAGTTCACCCTGCTTTTCCAGCAGCTTGATGAAGTCCCGGAGGTCCCTGTATTTCATTGGAAGTAATAGCTGAGGCTGGTGATAGAGAGAGGATGGGGATGAGCTGGTAGCTGCATCCCCTGTTCAACGAAGAACGCCTGGAGCCTGCCGAAATTGTTTTAAGTCCGGCAAGCTTTCAGATTACTTCCGTTTCATAGCCTGGAAGAATTCTTCATTGGTCTTGGTGTGCTTCATGCGATCCAGCAGGAACTCAATGGCACTAATTTCGTCCATTGGGTGCAGAATCTTGCGCAGAATCCACATGCGTTGCAGCTCTTCTTCTGTGGTCAGGTAGTCTTCACGACGTGTACCGGACCGGTTGAAGTTGATGGCAGGGAAGACACGTTTTTCAGCAATGCGACGATCAAGGTTAAGTTCCATGTTACCGGTACCTTTGAATTCCTCGAAGATAACTTCGTCCATCTTGGAACCGGTGTCTACCAGAGCGGTAGCTATGATGGTCAGGCTGCCGCCTTCTTCGATGTTACGGGCAGCACCAAAGAAACGCTTGGGTCGCTCCAGAGCGTGTGCATCAACACCACCGGTCAGAACTTTACCGGATGAAGGGATGACCGTGTTATAAGCACGAGCCAGACGGGTAATGGAGTCCAGCAGGATCACCACGTCTTTCTTGTGTTCAACCAGACGCTTGGCTTTTTCCAGAACCATCTCAGCCACCTGTACGTGACGTGATGGTGGTTCGTCAAAGGTAGAAGCGACCACTTCACCACGCACAGAGCGGGACATTTCTGTCACTTCCTCAGGACGTTCATCAATCAACAGAACAATGAGGTGACATTCAGGGTTGTTACGGGTGATGTTAGCTGCAATATTTTGCAGCATCAGGGTTTTACCAGCCTTGGGTGGAGAAACAATCAGGCCACGCTGACCTTTACCGATTGGAGCCACCAGGTCGATAATACGGCCTGTTAAATCTTCTGTAGAACCGTTACCCATTTCCATAATCAGGCGGTTCTGAGGAAACAATGGAGTAAGGTTTTCAAACAGGATCTTATTACGGGCGTTTTCCGGCTGATCAAAGTTAATTTCATTAACTTTTAGCAGTGCGAAATAACGTTCACCTTCTTTAGGTGGTCGGATTTTACCCGCAATGCTATCACCGGTTCTCAGATTGAATCGACGAATCTGACTGGGTGAAACATAAATATCATCCGGTCCCGCCAGATAAGAACTGTCGGCAGAACGCAGGAAGCCGAAGCCATCCTGGAGGATCTCAAGAACACCGTCGCCATAGATGTCTTCCCCACTGCGGGCATGGCGCTTGAGGATTGAGAAGATAACATCCTGCTTCCGGGAACGGGCCAGATTTTCCAGGCCCATTTCATTAGCGATCGCCAGAAGTTCAGGAACAGATTTTTTTTTCAGTTCGGTAAGATGCATAACAGTTCGCGAACGTTAATAAATTGAAAGGTAATGGCCGTCGTAGTTGCAGGAAGATCGGATATTATTGAGATTATTATATTCAGCATCGTTTAATATCGATGCCTGCTTAAGCTCATTAAAAACGGCTTTCAAGCTGATACCTATAAATCGAAAAGGCAAGCTCAAAACAAACGTGGCCGGAGTGTTTTCTACTGCTTATCAGAAGGGCCGCTAGGGCTCCAGGAATATCTCTAATAGTATGCCTGAAACAAGCAGATCTGATAACTCCCGAATTCACAGTCTATATCCTTTTCTGGAAAATAATCAAGAACTCCTGTTACGTCAACTTTTCAGAAGCTTTTTCTTGAGAAATATTTCCCATAGAAACACAGACAAGAACAGGGTTCTTTTGCCTGTGGCTTGGATTCCATCAACTTCTTTTTGTGCAGTTTGATGGACGCCAGATTATTCAGACTGTTTCTTGTAGGGTAACAGCAGCATCTGGAAGCAGGCCGGATGACGATTGATCATCCGGCTGATTTCTGATCCTTCAGGCTGCCTTTTGAGCAGGAGTACCAGAAAGCCTCTGATGCTTCTGAAGCAAGAAGATTGGTTCTATTACAGGTTGCTGTCAAGAAATGCTGTCAACTGAGACTTGGACAGTGCGCCCACTTTAGTGGCTTCAACGTTACCGCCCTTGAACAGCATCAGGGTTGGGATGCCACGAACGCCATACTTTGGAGGCGTAGCTTCGTTGTCATCAATATTCAGTTTGCAGATTTTCAGCTTGCCGTCGTAGTCCTGTGCGATTTCATCCAGGACGGGTGCGATCATTTTGCAGGGACCACACCATTCAGCCCAATAGTCGACCAGTACAGGACCTTCTGCCTTCAGCACGTCCTCTTCGAAGGTAGCGTCTGTCACATTGACAATTTCGCTCATGGAATGGGTCTCCTAGCCATTTTGCTTAATGTCAGAGCCCGAATCATAGCAAAGGGGTATCCCCGGAAACAAATGCGGCACTCTGATTTAATAATAAGTGGTAGTTTACAGAGTTATGGTTATTTGTATACGGCTGATAGCCTGAATCAGATTCCACTGCTCGTAAATTCATGACTCTTCGCTTGTATACACTGGTTGACTTTTCATCACCAAAAGCTTGAAAAAATGTCTTACTCCCGGCCATGAATTCTCTGCTAAGGCGCGGGCACGAGGGCTTTAAGAAAGGCTTCCCGGCTGACAGTAAATGTGCCGTAATCAGAGCCTTCTGTTATATTGCTGGTTTATGCAAGCTTCAACGCCATGATATGCATGACAAAAAGTCATTGTATGGTCGTGGCCTGATCATTCAACCAACCGTCGGCTCACCGGATCCAGAGATTAGAAAGTATCCCTGGACTGTCCGGGCTGCGGAAGTGTCGAAGAAGAACATTATGACAGACCAGGGTCGTATTGAGTCCGACAGCCAGCCACTTGTGGCCGCTATTGATCTGGGTTCCAACAGCTTTCACATGATTGTCGCCAGGGTGGAACAGGGCGAAATCAGGCCCGTTGAGCGGCTGGGAGAGAAAGTGCAGTTAGCTGCCGGGCTGAGTAAAGATGATTGTTTATCTGAGCAGGCTATGACCAGAGGGCTGAATTGTCTGGCACAGTTTGCCCAGTACATGTCAGGGAGGCACTTTCAGGCGCTGAGGGTCGTGGGAACTAATGCTCTTCGAAAAGCCAAAAACAGTACTGATTTTGTTGCAAAAGCAGAGAAAATCCTTAATCACCCCATTGAAATTATTGCTGGCCGGGAAGAAGCCCGTCTGATCTACCTTGGGGTGGCGCAGACTCAGTCAGACGACAATGATCGCAGAGTAGTGGTGGATATTGGTGGGGGCAGTACTGAGCTGATCGTGGGTGAACGCTTCGAGCCCAAGTTGCTTGAGAGTCTTCATATGGGCTGTGTGGCCTATACCGACCGGTTTTTTCCAAGCGGTGAGCTTTCAACAGAGCGTTTCCAGTCCGCTTACTATGCTGCGCGCCTGGAGCTGCTGAATATTGAGCAGGCCTACAAAAGTCTTGGTTGGGTTGATGCTGTGGGCTCCTCTGGCTCTATCCGGGCAGTCAGTACCATTCTTTCAGCGATGGGCCATGGAGAAGTCATTACCCGCGATAAAATGGAAATGCTTAAAAGCCGGGTGCTGGATTTCGCCCATACCGGCAGAGTTCGCTTTCCTGGCTTGAAACCGGATCGTCAGGCTATTTTTCCTGCCGGGCTGGCCATATTGATGGCGTGTTTTGACGCATTTGAAATTGAGAGGATGCAGTATTCAGAGGGTGCTCTCAGGGAAGGTGTTCTCTACGACATGCTGGGGCGTGATCGTCATGAGGATGTCAGGGGGCGCACAATATCGGCATTGATGGAGCGGTATCACGTAGATCGCGCCAATGCTGAAGGAATTAACCGGCATTCTCTGGCCTGTTTTGATCAGGTAAGCCAGAGCTGGGGGCTTGGGACTTCGGACCGTGAACTGCTGAACTGGGCTTCGCTGGTGTGTGAGGTGGGCCTGGATATTTCTCACTCCCAGTACAACCGCCATGGAGCCTACCTGATTCAGCATTCGGATTTGATGGGGTTCAATAAAGAGCGGCAAAAAAAGTTGGCCTTGCTGGTACAAGGTCATCGCAGAGGGATTCCAAAAGCCTTGCTTGAGCATTCAGGCAGCCGACTCCTGCTGAAGCTGGCAGTGCTGCTTCGCATGGGAATTGTGCTCAATCATATTCGAGGTGTAGTTCTATCGGATTATGATTTGAAGGCCGGCAACAGCGCCTTGAATGTCGGTTTCGAGCCAGGCTGGCTTAAAGAGCATCCGCTGACTGCAGCCGACTTTGAACGCGAGAAAATGTATCTCCATAAGGTCGGCTTTAAATTGAATGTGAGCTGATTGTGAAAGAGCCGCAGTTTCAGGCTGCGGCTTTTTGCTGGTCAGAAGACATATCAAACTCCTGGTACTCTTCCCTGTCTCTTGTGAGCATAATGACAGCCCCATCAATCAGGCTGGTGCAGGCGTCATGAACATGCGCGCTGTCGTTCAATAGAGAGCTGGCAACAAATGGGTCGACCTGTCCAGAGCGAATCAGTTCGTTCAGAGTCTCGTTAGTCTGTTTGTCTCTTTCTCTGAGTTCTTTTTTTAGTTGGTCGGCATGTTCTTGGATATGACTGTAGTTGCGTCGAACACCAAGAATGTCAACCAGTTTGAGCACTGAAGCCAGGCAAAGCCTCAATTGGTTGTATTGCTCTCGAATCTGCTCATTCTCAGAGTCTGTGTATTTACCCATATTTTTATAGATGTGTTTGACATGCTTGATGGCCTGAACGAAATCTCGACAGGCTACTTTCAGGGCAAACAACTCCTGAGCCTGTTGCTTTGGCAGCTGGCCTTCCAGTGCACCAGAGTATTGAATAATATCGGCATAGATGCCTTTGATGTGGCGAATATAGAGCTCTTTGATGGTCCAGGGTTGATCTTCTCTCCGCCAGGTCTGTACCAACTCATCCAGATTGTCAGACTCACGAAGCTTTTCACCGCTGAGATAGATGCCATAGCAAATCAATTCCAGAGTATTTCGATAGAGGTGGCCACATTCCTTGGTGATGGCTCTCAAGGCAGTATCAGGATAACTCAAAGTCACCGGGTTCAGGTAAATGGCTCTCTCTACCTTGAGAGATTCATCTTCAGCAAGATTTAATGGAACTTGTGGTGTGCTATCAACAAAGAGCGTCTGCAGCCAGCGCACCATTTTATTGAGGAACGGTAATAGCGTCAAAATGCCAATAATGTTGAACAGGCTGTGAAAGATAGCCAGTTTCAGGGTGTAGTTGTCCGCAGCAATACCATAGGCTGCAGCCAGATAATCAACGGTTCCCATCAGGGGTTTGATTGCCGCTATAGCTATGGCGGCTGTGATGATATTGAAAGTGAGGTGGGCAGCGGCCAGCCTCTTTCCTTCAGCATTGGCACTGATGGCACCCAGGATGGCCGTAATGGTCGTACCAATGTTTGAGCCAATAGCCAGCGCCAGTGCGTTCTCATAGCTGAGCTGGCCAGCGGCAAGGGCAGAGAAGGTCAAAACCATTGTTGCGTTGGTAGATTGCATAATGATTGTGGCCAGCATGCCTATCCCGGTGTATACCAGAACCCCCAGAAAACCCTGCATGGCAAATTCAGCCAGATCAATGGAGCTCTTGAAGGCATCGAAGCCGACCTTCATGTAGTGGATACCAAGGAATAGAAAACCTATTCCTAAAAGGATGTAGCCCAGGCCATTAAGATTTTTGTGTCCGCTCGATTTAAAAATCAGTCCTATCACGAGCAAAGGCATGGCGTAAGCCGACAACTTTACTTTCAATCCAAATAAAGCAACTAGCCAGGCACCTGCAGTACTGCCGAGGTTAGCGCCAAAAATAATACCCACACCGGCAGTCAGTCCGATCAGCCCGGCACTGAGGAAAGAAATAACAATGACTGAAACCAGAGAACTGGACTGTAGGAAAGCGGTAGAAATTACGCCAAAGGACAGGCTTTTCCAGACCTTATCAGTTGTTTTCTTCAACAGGGTTTCTAGAAGCCCGCCGGTATAAACCTTGAAGCCTTGTTCCAGGTAAACCATACCAAACAAAAATATAGCAACGCCGGCTGCTATCACGCGAAACTCGGGGCTGACCCAGAAACCGTAGATCAGCATCAAGATGATGGAAGGTAAAAAAAGCCGGCTTAGCATGCCTGATTGAAAGCTCATGAGCATTCCGAAAAGTGACTTTATTACCGTCGTTATCGGCGTGTTTGTCCGGACTTTTCAATTAATTTATCTGTAGTGAAACTGTCACTAAAGAGTCAGGAATAAGGCCCGATAATATGGGTTCCTGAGGTTTAGCTGCTTGATCAGCAGAGTGGAATAACCTCGTTTGTTGAAAGCTTTTTACGTCACAGGGACGCAAAGCATTCAAAGAGCAGTAACGGCAAGTTTCATGACAGGGAACTTCGTTCAGGGTTGTTTAGTGAGAAGGTTAAGAAGATGGCCGGAAATCTGATAGTTAAGGATCGAATTACCTGTGAGCAGGGACGATTATATCAATGCCTGCGAAATGGTCGGGTCAAGGTGCTGATGGACAGTGGCGAGGTCAGGGAATATTTTGCCAAAGACCTGATTGGAACTCTTGCCTCTAGCCCGATTGCTGAGTTTTCTGAAAGACAGCGTCTTAAGCAATGAGCGGATGGGCTGAAATACGTGACGATATGATGACCTGCGTGTGGCGGGTCTTTGTTATTGATTAAGGCTTAGATTAGCGACCCAATAGATCAATTTTAGCTCGCTCCATCTTATCACTTTCTGTTTATTCAATACCCCGCCATCAGGTCGACAAAAACAGAGATTTATGGCTTTAAATAGTCATCTGTGATCAAAAAACAAATCAATTCTTTCTTAGTTAATTCTCCGATATAAGAAAAAATCATTTCTCAACAGACGAGTTTACTATTTAACTGAGTCATCGTGATTGAATTCAGGTATCCGTGTTCATGAATTCCCCCTATTCCTCAGATAATTACCAGAGGCCTGTGCTGGAGTCTCCCAATGGCTCGAGGAGCATTTTATTGCACTCTTGTTGTGCTCCCTGTGCCTGTGAAATCATGAGTGCCATAAAAGCGTCGGGTATTGAGCAGACCGTATTTTTTTATAATCCTAATATTCATCCAGTGGAAGAATATGAGTTAAGGAAAAAAGAGAACAAACGTTACTGTGAAAAAAATGACATCAAATTTATTGATGCCGACTATGATACAGAAAACTGGTTTCAGCGGGTCAAGGGATTTGAGAATGAGCCGGAGCGTGGAGAGCGATGTTCGATTTGCTTTTCGATGAGGTTTGAGAGAACGGCGTTGTATGCTTTTGAACATGGATTCAATCTTATTTCCAGTACACTGGGTATTTCCCGGTGGAAGAATCTTGAGCAAATCAATCACTGTGGTGTTGAGGCTGCCAGTCGCTACCCTGATGTCATTTACTGGACTTTTAATTGGCGCAAGCAGGGTGGCGCATCAAGAATGATTGAGCTTTCCAAAGAGGAAAGCTTTTATCAGCAGGAATATTGCGGTTGTGTGTATAGCTTGAGAGATACCAACCGTTGGCGGATGAGCCAGGGACGTACGAGAATTAAACGACTTATCAAGTTTTATGGTGAAAGCTGAATAGCTCCTTTACACGGGCTAACGGCATTTGTGTGATACATTGAGGTCTGATGATGAATATATTTGATGAACTTCTGCACCGTCTGGGTAGTAAAACCAGAATCCGTTCTCTTTTCAAAGATGTTGGTATGGATGAGATGGAGCGTATCATTAACCGGCTAAATGAGGTTCTGGAAGAAAAAAATCAGGAAAAAGAAGTCGAAGATCTGAAAAGAAAAGAGAAGCTTCAGAGTGTAGAAGAAATCAAGAAAGCCATGGAGGCCAAAGGCCTTTCAATGTCTGATTTGAATCTTTTGCAGGAGATGGGCAAGGAAGGCAAACGAAAGAGAAATGTCTCCAAGCATAATTTTGAGTATCAGACCCATTCCGGCGATACAGTGCGCTGGTATGGCTCAACAACGGGACGCTTGCCCAAAGAGTTCCAGGACTATCTCGATCGCACCAGTAAGAAGCGGATTGATTGCATTGTTGATGACGAGTAGCAGTGTCGTCCGGTGAGTCTTGTCAGGCTTGCAAATGAGTGATCAGAGAGCGCATCCATAATGACAAGTCACTGATGTCGTCCAGAATCAGAAACAGCAGGGCGACATCGACCGGATCTATTTCACTTTCCATCTGACAGGTTTGTTCCCTGATTTCATGGCTGATCTTTCTGAGCTCATCTACAGAGCTTGCCAGGCTTTGTCTGACGCAAGTTTGAGATTTGCTGTGCTGCTTTCTGAATCCGCCCTGACTGAGCTCATCTAATTCAATGACCCCCTGCCTTAATTGATACACGGTTTTGCCAAACTGCCGGGTAAGATTGTTCAGTGGAACAATCATTTCTGCCGGTAATCGAAGGGGGCGGTAACTTAGTCGTTCAGAAAGTCGAAATATCTGATGAGCCAGCTGGCTTTGAGTTTGCAGTACGTCTATGACCACTTCTTTGGGCTGAGCCGTCAGTGAAGGCCTTTGCAGTCGGGAAAGTACTTCCTGCTCCAGCAGTTCAAGCTGATGAGGGAGTTCTTTGATCCAGGGGGTGCTGGCGGGAGCCTGCATTTGTTCAGAGCTAAGGCTTTGAATCTGCCGGTTGAGGTGTAAAAGTCCATCCAGCACGGCATTGCGATGTCGTAGCAACGGTTTGAACGGTGAGCCTGTGAACAGGCTGGCAAAGGTTTCTAGATCCATAAGGCCATTATCGGCCAGGCAGAGGAATGCGATAGTTGGTTGAAAAGAAATGAGATGCAGATGAGCTCAGTCTCAGGAGAACCCTATACTTTGAAGTAAATTCAATGCAAATGCGTTTCAGGGAATGAATCATGCAACCATTATCCAATGATTTGATAACTCAAATACTGGCATTGCCCTCCTCTCCCAATAACCTCCTGATGACAGACTCTGTACCCGCTGCTTCTGAAAAAGGGAAGCGTAGCCAAGAAATTTCAGTCTTCAGAGTCAGAGCCAGCACTAAATGCTGTTCGATTCTTGAGAGAGACTTTGGACATTCCTCTAAGGAAGGAACCGTATTTCTGTAGCCAGTGCTCAGGAAGTGATTCGTCGTCATCGCCAGTCCCAGGAAAGCCGGAGTGAGAGTAACCATGGACAGGAAGAGGTTGAGATTGAAGCGGTGATTGATCAACCAGTGCCTCGTGAGCTTACTCCTGAGCCAATAGCTGAAAATACTGCGGAGACTGTAGCCAAGCCAGCCAGGCGAGTTAAATTTGCTCCTGAAGTTGAGGTCAGGGAAGAAGAGCGATCACAGGAGCGTAAACAGAAGCGTTTTGAAAAGTCCCAGAAAGTGATTGAGGAAGCTCTGGCCAACGATAATTTTGATCAGGACATCAACAGTTATTTGAGCCACACCAGCGCAGAAGATTTGTGTGAACTCATTGAATACGTCAAAGCAACCTACATCCAGGAAGAAATAGATCAAAAGCTGGCCGGTTTCACCTATTGGGCTCCAGCGCATACCTGTTATCAATATTTATTGGAAAAAACACTCTCTTTGCAATGGCCCGAGGCAAAAGAAAAATTCGTTCAGGTTGTTACTGACAAGTATACAGCCAGAGATTTTATCAAAACATCACCAATGCTGGTTGAGGCCTGTGGTGAAGATTTTAAGGTTGTAGCGAATGAGTTTCTAAAAAGAGGTAGCTCAGTTTGGGGACTTTTATTCTAAATACAGTGACAGTATCTACGAGCTTATTAAAGACACCTACGAAGACGACATCAAGCATGATTTATTAGTGGGTAGCGATGATGATGATCGAGCAGAGGTCATCGAAGAGAACTTCTCAAGAATGGCAAGTGATTCCGAACTTCTGGGGTCGATGTTGAGAAAGGTGGGGCAGAAAGCAAGAAGAAACACCCGGGGTGTGGATCTGATCAAAAAGTTAATGCATACCGTCAAAGAATAACTTTTGAGAGAAGAAGGAGAAAGGCCATTGAGTCCTGATTCAGAGGCCTAGGCACTGACTTGTTGGCAGTGCCTAGAGGCTATTTATAATCAGGGCAGATTACGAACCAGCAAAGACATTTCGTCAGGCTCAATACCTTCGGGCAGAGGGATCTTGACGACATGACCAGAACCCGGCGCTGCAGAAACAGATTCACCGCGTTTGTTTTCGATATGATCGAGATTGAAAGCAACATTGCCTGCTGGTGTCATCAGCTCCAGAGTGTCACCTGTTTCAAAACGGTTTTTGACATCGATGGTGATTTGTTTGCCATCATTGTCGAGAATCTCACCCACAAATTGCTGCTTTGAACCCCGAGAATTACCTGTTTCATAATTCTGATATTCATCGTGCACGTGGCGACGATAAAAACCTTCGGTGTAACCCCGGTTGGCAAGGCTTTCCAAAGTGTCCATTGCATTCATATCGAAGGGTAAACCAGCTGCTGCATCGTCAATGGTTTTACGGTAAACCTGTGCGGTTCTGGCGACATAATAGAAAGATTTGGTTCGACCTTCGATTTTCAGAGAGTGAATCCCCATCCCCGTAAGACGGTGTACATGCTGAACAGCCCTGAGATCTTTTGAGTTCATGATGTAGGTGCCATGCTTGTCTTCAAAAGCTGGCATGTACTGTTCGGGTCTCCCCTCTTCCTGCAACAGAACAATCTGGTCTGATGGCTGACCCTCTCCCAGAGTCGGTTGAACGATTGTTGGCTCATGGGAGCCTGAGCTGACAGGAACCACATCACCGCTGTCGGTTTCCTTGGCCTCATGAGCCTGGTAGTTCCAGCGGCAGGCATTGGTGCAGGTGCCCTGATTGGGGTCTCTCTTATTGATGTATCCGGATAACAGACAGCGTCCTGAGTAGGCGATGCACAGAGAGCCGTGAACAAAGACTTCCAACTCCATTTCAGGGCATTCTTCGCGAATTTCCTGAATTTCTTCCAGGGACAGCTCACGAGAAAGAATGATTCTCTCCACGCCCTGCTTTGCCCAGAATTTAGCCGTTACAAAGTTCACCACATTAGCCTGAACCGACAAATGTACGGGAATGTCCGGGAAGGCATCCCGAACCATCATGATCAGACCAGGATCCGACATAATCAGCGCGTCCGGCTTCATGGCAATGACCGGCTCCATATCCCTCAGATAGGTTTTTACCTTGGTGTTGTGAGGGGCAATATTACTGGCGAGGTAAAACTTTTTGCCCAGGGCGTGTGCTTCATCAATGCCTTTTTGCAGGTTTTCATTTTTGAAGTCGTTGTTACGCACTCTCAGGCTGTAACGAGGTTGTCCTGCATAAACTGCGTCAGCACCGTAAGCGAAGGCATAACGCATGTTTTTTATGGTTCCGGCAGGGGAGAGGAGTTCCGGTTTCATAGTGACTGATGACGCTCTGTTATCTATGCAGGGGCGCGCATTATATCAGGGTGAATACTTTAGAAAATAAGCAGTTTGTGAAGGGTGGGGGGGAATGGTTTTCAGAGTGCAGTTAACAGTAACCCTAAGTAGTTAGTGTCGCTATAACGAGCTTAAGTGGATAAGTGAGAGTAAATCGTCACAATGAATAGGTCGAAGGAATAGTTTTCGTCGACCTTATTTCTATCAGCGTCTTCTTCTTGGTTTTGGGACTTGGCTAGTAGGCTGATAGCTTTTTAGCCCTTTGTCTCCAGTTAAGATTTCTACTTCTATAGCGCTAGTGCTCGCATAATAATCAGCGACATCTTTTATCGTTGTATCCCCAATACCTAACCCTTGAACTGCGAGCTCTGGCCAGCTTTCAGCCAGTTTTATCAGCTTTTCTGCCCTCCAGAGCTCCGCTTGATGTCCAAATGCTGCCCAAGGGTCTGTATCGGTAGCAGCTTTCCGAATATATTGCGATAAGCTTTGAGCCAAGGAGTATTTATCACCGGGTGCAAAGGCAATGTGATTACCAGTTTCCATAATGGTGGCCAAGGGTAATACAAATGTACTACCAGCTTCTAATTCTTCTGAAATTTTTTGTTCTATGCGTTTAAAGTTCCAACGATCACTTTCTGGACCGCAGGTGTCTTTACCTGGTACCTGAAGCCAGCAACATAGTACAGATGTATCAAAAATTATGACTTTACTGCTCATTGCTGACTGATTCCCCCGGATTGTTGTTCTTGATGAAGGGCTTGTTCCAGTTTCCCCTGACTTGAAAGAGTGCCAACAGGACCTGAAGCTAGTAATTTTGGGAGTTTTGATAAATCTTCCAATAGGGTCAGACGACTGTGTCCCATTTCATTATCACGATGACTTATCGTGATAAAAGGTGTCATTTCCGGACCTAAGCTATCTAATAATGCTGGATTGTGCGTGGTAACCAGAATATCAATATGACGTTGTTTCCCGATAGACTTCAAAACGCTCAAAAGAACATTGGATCGTGAAGGATGAAGGCCGTTATCAATTTCTTCTACTACCAGAAGGCTGTGCTCTGGGCGAGTCAGTAGGGCAACAAGTATGGCTAAAAACCTCAATGTGCCATCTGACATACCTCTGGCATCAACAGAAATCTTTTTGTCTCCCCATAGCTCATCACAATATAACATGGCGTCAGAGTTGAACCGGCCAACAGTTTCCGAGTATATCCGACCAATATCTTTTTCTGGCAATAAGCTGACATGCTTTGTTAGCGTATCTTCAATTTGCTGTTTCTGCTGCTCATCCAGAGCTGCAATAATCCCTGCCATATTGGCTGCATCGCTATCTAGATCTTTTGATAAGGGGACATAATCCCTCATATGAGAGGGGATTGGGTCAAGTATAAAAATGCCTTTTAATGCAGCGATAACGGCTTCAATTCCTTCTGTTATATCTTTACTCAGGTTTTTGGAGAAAGCCTCTGGGTGTAGCTGACTCAAAATTGTTGATTGTCTCGCGGAGGGTCTTGGTTTACCTTGTTTTCTATTGTATAGACGAGCGGTAATAGCTGGTGCATCAAGTGCACAATCATCGGTTCTGAATAGCGATATATCTGAAGAGACTGTCTGAGCTCGAGGCCTGTATTTCAGCCGTCTCAAGCTTTCTGATGCAATTTGTGGCAAGCCCTCAACATTGACTTCAAGCTTATAAATATAGTCAATGAGCTCATTACTGCCGGAGACCTTTACTTCTAGAACAAACTGCTTTGTTCCTGAGCGACATACCCAGTCAGTGCTACCACGCAACCCTGGGAAATTACTATCACCCTTCAGAATAACATTCAAAGGCATACCTGAAGCACTGAGGTTCAGAAACAGTAATGCATCCAGTACATTGGATTTGCCACTAGCATTGGTTCCGATCAAAACTGTGAGGGGGTCTATATACAAGGTCGAGTCTTCGAAGCTCTTCCAGTCTTCTACTCGGATTTCTTTTATCATTAGGGCTACCGTTTACGTAATCTGCTCGGTGAAAGGTTGTCTTATCTTTGTTGCTCGGCACTTCTCCAGATATTAAGTATTGGAACGTTTGGAGTGAATAGTGGCTTTATGATCGCTTAACCTGCTCCAAAATAGACAATCCCAGCAAGGGTAGTTGCAGATTATATAAAATCAGGACGTAGATATACTACTGAGCTCTCTCAATCTTTTTCCAGGCCAATAAAAAGACATGTGTTTATTTAGCAACTGAATTTATATGATCGTTCAGAAAATTATTGCAGAAGTGGTTGTAAAGAAGAAAGGAAGAGCGGGCCCGATAGAGCATCGGGCCAGAAAAAGCTCAAGATCTTACTTGATCTTGTACTCTTTGTACTCAACGTGCTTGCGTACAACAGGGTCGTACTTTTTGAACACCAGCTTATCTGGGGTGTTACGCTTGTTTTTGGTCGTGGTGTAGTAGTGACCAGTGCCAGCAGATGAAACCAGCTTGATCTTTTCACGAATACCTTTAGCCATGACTTGTTGCTCCCGCTATCTTAGATTTTTTGACCGTTAGCACGCAGTTCGGCCAGAACGGTGTCGATACCTTTCTTGTCGATGATGCGCATGCCTTTAGCGGATACACGCATGCGAACGAAACGCTTCTCGCTCTCTACCCAGAAACGCTTGTGGTGCAGATTAGGCACGAAACGACGCTTGGTCTTGTTGTGCGCGTGGGAAACGTTATTCCCAGAAACCGGGCGCTTGCCGGTAACCTGACAAACTTTGGACATAGTGGTGGCCTCTCAAACCAAAAAAACCCAGCCATGAGGCCGGAGGATTCCGTTGTTCGTTTTCGGGCAGGTCTGCCCAAGGTTTAGAGTCAGAACTCTCAGCAGCTACCCATTACAAAGACCGCGCTTTATATCAAAGTCAAGGCTTTGGTGCAAGTTGGGTGCTGTAGGCGTTTTCCGTCTGGTGGCTCGAAAGCCTTGTCCTGACTGGCTCTTGGAGCCTGGCAGAGAATAGACGGCCCAGCCTGAAATCCAGAAAGAACGGCCTATTTTCTCGATGAATTTGCTTAAATAGATTAACTATTCGCACAAATCCATCGAGAAAACAGCCTCGTTCTACTGAACTTTATTCTCGGGCGCTATTCTCGGTCAGGCTCCTGCAAAACTGAAAGAGAAAGTCCTGCAAGAGTCGCGAGCTGGATTATCCACTGATTTGAAAAGAATCTGTAGTGGTAAACATCGATATTTGTGACTTCAGGGTGTCCGATTATCACGTATTTATGTTGTAGAAAGCCTTGTAGAGTTTTTTTTTGCCTTGGACTACATCAGACCCTGCTCAACCAGAGAGACAGTTTCACCTTTGCCAATGATAATGTGATCCAGCAGTCTGATATCCAGCAGCGCTAATGCTTTCTTGAGCGTTTCGGTGATTCTTATGTCGGCCTGACTGGGTTGTGGGTCGCCAGATGGATGGTTGTGGCTGGCTATAACCGCTGCTGCGTTGAGCTCCAAGGCCCTTTTAACGATCTCTCTGGGGTAGACCGGGGTAGCATCCAGAGTGCCCTGAAACAAGGTTTCCAGAGCCAGAACCCGGTGCCGGGTGTCCAGGAAAAGGCAGGCAAATGCTTCTCTCTGACTTCCGCGAAAGTGCAGTTGGAGATAACGACGGGTGGCTTCAGGGCTGTTAATGGTACTTTGCTCAGACAGTTTTTCAGAAAGTACCCTCTGGCAGATTTCGAGAATGGCACTGAGCTCTGTGGCTTTGGCATTGCCAAGCCCTTTTAATGCTTTTAATTGAGAGGGTGACGCAGAGAGCAAGCCATCCAGTGACTGAAAGTGCTGAATCAAGTGATTAGCCAACGTCAGAACGTGGGTCCCTTTGTAGCCAGTGCGAAGGAGAATTGCCAATAGTTCTGCATCACTCAGTGCTGCGGGACCTTGGGAGAGCAGCTTTTCTCTGGGTCGCTCCTCTTCAGGAAGCTCATGGATGGCAAGGCTGCGGGCGTGGTTATTCATAAGGTGTGAAGGATCCGACTGTTAAGTTGGCGTCATATCAGACACAATAAAACCCAGAAAATTCCCTGAATCATTATCTTCAAGGCAATCCATGCAACGTTTAAGAAATAAACGGATTTTACTCGGCGTGACAGGTGGCATTGCTGCCTACAAGAGTGCTGAGTTGATCCGCATACTTCGCAAATTGGATGCGGATGTTCGGGTAGTCATGACCAAGGCTGCCTGTGAGTTCATCACGCCTCTGACTCTTCAGGCTCTTTCCCACAACCCGGTCCACATGGATCTGCTGGATGCCAAGGCAGAAGCGGGTATGGGCCATATTGAACTGGCACGCTGGGCTGATGTGGTGCTGGTGGCTCCGGCGACGGCTGATTTTATGGCCCGGCTGACAAGCGGTCAGGCGGACGATCTGCTGACGACCCTGTGTCTGGCTACCAGTGCTCCGATTTGTCTGGCACCTGCCATGAATCAGGGAATGTGGCGAGATCAGACAACACAACAGAACGTTGAACTGTTGAAAGAGCGTAGCGTTCGTATCTTCGGCCCTTCTGATGGCAGTCAGGCATGCGGAGACGTAGGTCCGGGCAGAATGCTGGATCCTGAGCTGATCGCACAGCACACCGCTGAAATGTTTGTGCATGATCTGTTGAGCGGCCTGAACATTCTGATCACTGCAGGGCCTACTCAGGAAGCGCTGGATCCAGTGAGGTTTATCTCAAACCATAGCTCCGGAAAAATGGCCTATGCACTGGCAACAGCTGCTATGGAGTCCGGGGCATCAGTGAAACTGATCAGTGGCCCGGTTGCACTGGAAACGCCTGATCGGGTTGAGCGTATCGATGTCATCAGCGCCCGGGATATGCATCAGGCTGTCCTGGAAAACATGGAAGGGGTTGATATCTTTATTGGTTGTGCGGCGGTCTGCGATTATCGTCCCGTTGAAATCCAGAAAGACAAGATCAAGAAGAATCCAGATAATCCCTCTGAAACTCTGGAGATCAGGCTGGTCAAGAACCCGGATATCATTTCATCGGTATCTGAACTGGATGAGCGTCCTTTTGTTATTGGTTTTGCGGCTGAAACCCAGAATGTACTGGGCTATGCAGCGGACAAGCTGCGTCGCAAGAAATTGAACCTGATTGTTGCCAACGATGTATCGGACGGCGATATTGGTTTCAGCAGTGACAATAACGAAGTGACTGTTCTGGGTGAAGATTTTGAAGAGCCTATGCCAAGAGCTTCCAAGAAAGTTCTGTCGAGGAAAATTTTGAAAATTGTTGCGCATCGTTTCCGCAAATGGAAAAGAGAGCAGGAAAACACTTTAGGTGAAGAATGAAAGCACTGAAAACCCGAATTCTTGATGCACGCCTGGGCTCTGAATTCCCACTGCCAGCCTATGCGACGGATGGTTCTGCGGGTATTGATCTCAGAGCTATGCTGGAAAAGTCCCTGACTCTGGAGCCAGGTCAGACTGAGTTGCTGCCGACGGGTATGGCGATTCATATTGAAGACTCTTCTCTGGCTGCGATGATTCTCCCCCGCTCCGGACTGGGCCATAAACACGGTATCGTTCTGGGTAATCTGGTGGGACTGATTGATTCTGACTATCAGGGACAGTTGATGGTTTCCTGCTGGAACCGTGGCCGTTCTACCTTCACCATTGAACCGGGTGAACGTATTGCCCAGCTGGTTCTGGTACCGATCGTTCAGGCGAAGCTGGACATTGTGGACAGTTTTGATCAAACCGACCGTGGTGCGGGCGGCTTTGGACACTCTGGTACACAATAAGCCTGTGCAGGCAGCGGCTTGCCGCTGCCTAATCCCGCTTGCTGGTTTTATAGAAATAAAACATCCTTGTGATAATCAGCAGTATCACAGCAGCTTCTGCTGAGAGCATAAATAAAACCGGGCTAATCGATCGTTCAAAATAATAAGCGGTTAGATAATCGGTGTAATCCTGATTGGACTCACAGTACTCTCCTGATTCATCTCTACGGGTCAGACCTGGAATAAAAGCCCCGCTTTCTGATTTATGGATACAGAGTTCGCTTTCAGGATTTAGCGTCGGGAAACTGTTCCTGAAGAGAACCCAATAACCCAGAGTAATCGTTTGCCCCTTGAGTTTGATCAGAACCCAGAAGGATTCGGTCATCTGCTTCTGTTTCTCAAAAAAATAAGTACATTTTAATGTTTCATTTCCTGCTGTCTCGGGCTCATTGACGGTGCCGGGAATCCAAAGATGATGATCGGATTCAAAGGTCAGACAAAGAACCCTGTTGTCAGGCATCCTGTCTACATCATCAGGTAGCGTTGAGGTCGCATTTAGCCATTGCCACTGTCCGGGCAGATGGCCAGGAGGAAACTCTGGATAGGTCTGGTGCTCTGAAATTGAAGGAGAAGGTTGGCTGAAAGGCGGGACGGGAAAGCCATGGAGTTTGTTAACCATCATGGATAACAGAAGCGACAGAAAGAGTTTTACCTGAACGTTCAAAAGTCAGCTCCTTGATCAAATGCGTCGCTTCATAATGGCAGGTTTACTTTTGAGCGAATGAATTTCTTGTCAGTCCTTCAGGTTTTTATAAGCCCTGGATTGTGGTCGCCTCTCTTGCCCTTCGTATAGCGCCACTGCCCCAGAGTTCATCTGGCACAATGCAAACCAGGATCACAACAGAAATCGTGAAGGCGACGACAGTAGTGATGGTGACGGCGGCCCAGACTGAATAGTTGAGTGCCTGATTGAGCGCCGAGAATCCCTGATGATGAAAATGCACAAAATCAGGGTAGAGCCCACCCTCTACGATGCATCCCGAAATATCGTCAGACTTGAAGCCAACCTGAAAGGTGTCAGAAAGAGTATCTTCAATCATACAGATATTTCTCATGGGATCAGAAATACCCAGTTGTGAGTGGACCAATCCAGTGTGTTGCCATTGAGGTAGCAGATAGTAGAAAAGACTCGCTCCTAAAGCCCAGAAGCTTCGGGTTGAGTATGACTTTTCACCATCTAAAAACTGACAAACAGGCGGGGATTTGTAGGGTCTGCCCGTGAATTCCAAAACACCAGGATACGACTGACCGGTGGCCTGATCCAGATGGAGGCAAATGCTCTGATTTTGATTCAGAGGGTAAAGTTTGGCCGTTAAGGGGTGCTGTTCATCCACCCACTTCCAGCCAGACAGTATTAACTGTTCTGTAGTGGGGACAAGATTCTGAGAGGGTTGTGTCGACCTGGAACAGGCTTTTGAAGAAAGAAAGCAACTCAACACAATTATCAATACAGGAGCAATAAAAGGCATTGCAATTCCACCAACAAGCAGTCTCTCAATCACAAGAGGTACATATTAGTTTCTGTTTTGCTGTAATGCTTGTTCTGGAACATTCACTAGGCGATGTCGATCTGCTAATCTGCACCGTCTCACAACACAATGAGCCATCATAACCATCAACAAAGTCGGCTGATTGTGTTTTGACCGATGTGAGGAGGATTAATGGAAGAAACAACTCTGCTACCACTGCATGACCGGGCTCAGGTGCTGACCGAGGCTTTGCCCTACCTGCAGCGCTTTTCAGGCAAAACCATAGTGATCAAGTACGGTGGCAACGCTATGGAGAGTGAGGAGCTGAAAAATGCTTTTGCCCAGGGCGTGGTGATGCTGAAGGCTGTGGGCATCAACCCTGTTGTTGTACATGGTGGTGGTCCTCAAATCGGATCCATGCTGGAGCGTCTGAACCTTGAGACTCGCTTCGTACAAGGCATGAGAGTGACAGACTCCAGCACTATGGATGTTGTCCAGATGGTGCTGGGTGGACTGGTTAACAAAGAAATTGTCACGCTGATTAATAACAACGGTGGTCGTGCAGTGGGTGTTACGGGTAAGGATGGTCGATTCATCATGGCTCGTCGTCTGAAAGTGACTCACAAGACGGCTGAAATGTCAGCACCGGAAATTATAGATATCGGTCATGTCGGTGAAGTAGAATCCATTGATACCAGTATCGTTGAAATGCTTCAGAACTCAGACTTTATTCCAGTTGTTGCCCCTATTGGCGTCGATAATGTGGGTTTGTCGTACAACATCAATGCTGATCTGGTAGCTGGTCATCTTGCGGAAGCACTCAATGCAGAGAAATTGTTACTGCTGACGAATACTCCGGGGTTGCTTAGCAAAGACGGCGAGCTGTTGACCGGGCTGGACTCCGAGCAGGTAGAGAAACTGATTGCTGACGGCACTATTTATGGCGGTATGTTGCCAAAAATTCAGTGTGCACTGAGCGCCGTCAGCAATGGGGTAAACCGGGCGCATATTATTGATGGCAGAGTCCCTCATGCTTTGTTGCTGGAGCTTCTGACCGATCAGGGTGTAGGTACTCTGATTACAGACGGTCAGCCGTGAGCCTTAAGTTTGACAGGCTCCTGACCTAACCTTCTGCAGCCGTTAGTGATGGAAGGTTATCACGGTAAAAAATGGATAATGGCAGAGAGCTTGAGCAAGTGGTATTGCCATTGGAAACAGCCATGAGCGATTGAAACAATTTTTCGTCGCTTTTATTATGAAAATACCGCTATTTCGTGCACAGTAGTTATCTTAATAGTCAGAGGTTAGCGGCATTTTTGGCTCAGGGCTGTTTGGAGGACGAAAAATTTTTCACGGAAATAGTAAGACGGTGTCGAGAAGTAATGGATAAAACCAGGAAAGTTTCCCGAAAGGATCAAATTCTGCAGGCACTGGCCCATATGCTGGAAAATGCCCCCGGAGAGCGAATTACCACGTCGTCTCTGGCCAAGGAAGTGGGGGTATCAGAAGCTGCGCTATACCGCCACTTTCCCAGTAAGGCCAAAATGTTTGAGGGGCTGATAGAGTTTATAGAAGACACTCTGTTCTCAAGAGTTAATCTGATATTAGAAGAAGAGCAACAAGCTTTGCAGCGCTGTGGAAAGATTCTGCTTCTGCTACTTGGCTTTTGTGAGAAAAACCCCGGTTTAACCCGTATTCTCACAGGCGATGCTCTGACTGGAGAGCCTGATCGTTTGAGGCAAAGAGTCGTCAAACTGTTTGATCGACTGGAAACCCAGATCAAACAGGTACTGAGAGATGCTGAATTGAACGAGGGCTTGAGGCCTCAAGTTACGCTCAATACAACAGCCAATATGCTGCTTTCAATTGCTGAAGGGCGTATCTGCCAGTTTGTACGCAGTGAGTTCAAGCGTAAGCCAACACAGCACTGGCCAGCCCAGTGGGAAGTGCTTGAGACCGTTGTTTTCCGATAGAAGGATCAGGGGCGATTCAGTGTGACTGACGAGCCTTCGAGAAATACCACCATCGAGCGGGTATCTGCCTCCAGAATCCTGCTCTGGATTTCTTCTGACACTCGTCGTGTTTTAATTTTACCCCGACTGTCGGTTGTAGCCTTGTTTTTAACCAGAAAGATCAGCTGAGTGCTATCCAGCGTCCAGGTTCCCGTTTTTTCAACGAACCTGCCTGTTGATGGCTCTCTTTGTTTGGAGCGAAAGGTACCGTCACTGTTCAGGAACCAGTCAAGCCAGAAGCTGTCACGCGTCTGCCAGTTTCCTGCTAACAGGTTTTCGGTGATATGAGGTTGCTCAACGACACCTTCCTGAAGGTGTTTCTGCCTTAATAAGTCTTCGAGCCGTTGAATGTCTGCATGGAATTCAAGTCTGAGCTTTTCCCGGTCATTCTTCAAGATATGGACTCGCTGCTCATTCAGATTGAGTCGATCTGTTTTTGCTGCAATCTCTTTGGACAGGGCATCAGGGATCGGTTTTTCTGCGTCTTGCAGACTTTTCTCTTCCTGCCTCGTTCGGTTCAGAGTGTTTCTCAGCCTCAGGCTGGTGCCCTCAAGCAGTTCAAGCTGAGTCTGCATTTCAGAAATTTTGCGTTGCAGAGCGGAACGGGCTTCTTCAGGTGTGGAATAGAGCCGCATCAACTCTCTGTCACGATCTTTGCGAGTCTGAATAAATTTCAGGCGCGCTTCTTCCTTGGCCAATGCTGCCTGCTGATCCGTATCCCTTTTGGGCAAAACGATTTGTACGACACGACCGTACTTATTAATCACTTCATAGCCCTTATCGACCTGGCCAGAGGGCAGGCTTGTGGCAATGACCGGGTTGCCCTGACTGTTGATGTAACGGTACAGATTCTGCGCCATAGCAGGCGCAGAAAGTGTCAGAACGGTTAAGCAAACAGCCATGAGCCGAAAATGCAGCTTCACGGAAGATCCAACCACCCGAAACACGGTAAGGGTGATCGCACCTGGCAGAGCTGCATTTGTATAGCAAAAAGTAGTGGGGAGTTTCATGAGACTCCGTAGCGTTCCCTATATTCCCTGATGGCAGGGGCGTACATTTTTATGTCGTTATTCTCCTCAGCATACGACAAAAGGTCGTTAAGTGTCACAATGCTGATCACAGGAATGCCAAAATCTCTTTCAACTTCCTGGATTGCTGACATTTCACCCTTGCCTTTTTCCTGACGATCCAGGGCAATCATGACACCGGCAGCGCTGGCAGGGCTTTGATCAATGATTTCCATGACTTCTCGAACAGCAGTGCCAGCTGTAATGACGTCGTCGACAATGATCGCACGACCCTCAAGAGGAGCCCCGACAATATTGCCCCCCTCGCCATGATCTTTGATTTCCTTGCGATTGAAACACCAGGGCGTACTCAGGCTGTGATGCTCAGACAATGCTATGGCTGTAGCAGTGGCCAGAGGGATGCCCTTGTAGGCAGGGCCAAAAAGAATATCGTACTCGATGCCGGCATTGACCAGAGCGTGGGCATAGAACTGCCCCATTTTGCTGATGGCTTCGCCAGTATTGAAAAGGCCAGCATTAAAGAAGTAGGGCGATTTTCTGCCGGATTTGAGCGTAAACTCACCGAAGCGAATAACCTGTTCTTTCAAGGCGAAGTCGAGAAACTCTCTCTGATAATCGAGCATGATGTATCAAGTGCCTGTTCGTAAAAATGTAGCTGTATTTTACCGTGAAAATTCAGCTCTTGCAGGCTCTGTCACTATTTTTTGGTTCGGATGGGTTGCCATTTCAAAGCGCTGGGTTTTTAGCTCAAGGCGGTTTATTAAGAGACTCGCGTTTATAACGCAGTAGTAGCTTGCACCATGATTCATTGCTGCCTGGTACGGAAATGTCATAAAGTTGCATAAAACGGGTATGATATTTTTTAAAGAATGACAAACGACTTTTGTCTTGTGATTTCAGGGTGATCTTTCGATAAAAAGGTCAATAAACTGTATAGGATGAATCAATTTGGAAAATACTTTTGCCAAGTATCCTCCGGTGCAGCTATTCTCCGTGTGGTTTCTTTAAATGAGAAAAACCAAAAATAATGTTTTGATCACTGATGGCAGTATCCTGCTGTGATGTTTTGAGAAGCTGGGGTCGCATTTATGCGGATAAACATATCGGCGACAACCCTGTATCATTCGTCAGTTAAAATTCCCTCTTTTCCTGTACTCTGTGTAATTGAACTTTTTATCGTGGAAATGCAGCCCATTTAACTATTTAAGTCATTTCCATGGTTTAACCAGGGCCGTTTAAAGCTGACCGGGACTCCGGGAAGCAGTGCATTGGTTATGGAGAGCAGTTTGTAGCTATTCAGGTTATAAGTTGCCTCCCAAGTCATTGGTGTGAGGCAGATGCAGGATTAAGCCTGTTTTGATGGTGGTTGACTCAGGTCGACAACCCGATCAGGTATTTTGCTTTATGCCGGGCCAAATCTGGTCCAGGCAAGGTGTAGTCAATAATGAGAGTTATCAGCTTTAATTGCGAAGGCATAAAAAACGCGCGTGAAAAAGGCCTGTTTGACTGGTTAATGGACCAGGATGCCGATGTCATCTGTTTGCAGGATATCCGTGAGGATGAGTTTGCAATGGAGGAAAATCAGTATCAGCTTGATGGATACTTCTGTTACGCCTACGGCGGCTACGACAGGAAAGATCGTGGTGGTGTAGCGATTTATACACGTCAGGCTCCAAAAGCCATTATCAGTGGTCTCGGTTTTCCTGAGGCCGATGAAACAGGACGGTATATTCAGGCTGACTTTGACAAGATCAGTATTGCCAGTATGTATGTTCCGGAAGGTCATGATGCTGCCAGCCAGAACTTCAAATACCGATTTCTGGACAACTACTCCCATCACCTGAACAAGCAACGCCGTAAGCGTCGTGAGTTCATTATGGCGGGTACCTGGAACATTGCTCATCGCAAGATCGATGTAGCCAACTGGCGCGATTCTGAAGAAATTTCCGGTTTTCAGCCCGCAGAACGTGGTTGGATGGAAGGTCTGCTGGGTGATATGGGCTTCTTTGATGCCTATCGTGAAGTGGATCGTGAGTCGGGCAAGTACAGCTGGTGGCAGGATGAGTTTCTGCGCCATGATAACCTGGGTATGCGCATCGATTATCAGATCATCACTGCCGGGATGCGTCATCGTGTACTGAATGGCGGCATCTACAAAAATCAGGTTATCTCCAACCATGCCCCTGTCATTATTGATTTTGATTGGGAACTGGAGAGCTGATCAGAACTCCTGACATGAGAATGATTTCATCTTTCTGGATGAAATCATTTTCTGTGTTCACCTCTGCTACCCCCACCCACTGAACAATTCAGCTATTGAAAAAAAACGCTTTTTTCATGCTCTTCCATCCGAGCCTTCAGGCCAGCTGCTTGGAATACTGGTCAGGTATCGATTGAACTCCAAAGCAAAAATCGTTGGAACATCCAAATAGCTGATGGAATGCTCTGCTATCGAAGCTTCGTGCATGTCATGAATCAGTTGCTGGGCCGTGTCCTGATCCAGAACCGAAAACGCATCCAGAAAGGCATCTTTGGGTATAGCAAGCGTCAAAGGCAGAGACATCGAATAGTAGGCTTCTTCTATTGATCTGCCAGCCATGGGGCGATCAAACTGAATGGTTCTGCCCATGAATTGCTGAAGACGTATATCCGCCTCCCCTTTAGAAAGATTGCTGACCAGTGTTCGAGGCGATTTATGCAGTTCTTTTCGCATCACTTCACTCCAGTCTTCGCCAGGACTCAGTGATTCAAAGCGTCCGGAAGTAGAGTTAAAACGAATGCCCTGGCTGGCCAGGCGGCGGGTAATCTCTTCCTCGGGCAGGTTGGGGTTCCATTCCGGTGGCTCTGATGATTTTAAAGTAACAAGCCATTGCCGGTCCGATCCGGTTTGATCAGCACAATGGAATTCATAGCGGTGAACCAGCTCTGTAGATTCTTTTGTTTTCTTATCAATATGATGAGATTTTTTACTATTCAGAACGGTGTTCAGGCATTCTGCCCGACCGGATCGGTCTCTGCTGGCGCCAGCTAATAAAAAGCCAACCGGGATTCGGGGGTCATTATCCACTACTCTACGACCTAAAACAGCCAGCATTCTGGCTTTGTCGTCCCGGGCTATATCCACAACCTTGAGCGGCTTCCCTGCCTGGACGGATTTGCCAATCATATCCTCAATATCTTTGGCTCTGGACAGGGATGTGTCATAGATAATGGTACCCATACCCGATTTTTGGATTAACCCATCAAAGAGATTGAAGGCCATGTTAGAGCCCTGAAGATGCACTGTACCGTGGGAAAGTGGCATGGCTTTTCGCATGACACTCTTTGCACTGTCAGGCGCAATGCTTCCAGCGAACAGGGGTTGAGCATCTTCATCGCTACCAAAAGCTTCTTTGCCATGGGAGGTCTTCCCTGCCCCAAAACCACCTTTGTACGCTACGACCTGATTTTCCTGATGAAGCGATGAAAGTTTTCTGGCAGCAACATACGCTGTTTCAACGTATTTCAGAAAAGCGGCCTGGGCTTCTGGCACCCAGTTGGTGTGTTTTTCGACCCATGGCCAGAAATCAGGGCCAGAGAGCTTCATTACTTTCTTTCCGGGTGGCTGTTTGGTGTAAGCCTCCCAGGATTCGATCCCGGCTCCCGACTTTTCACTGGCCAACAATATTGCCGAGCGCATGGCAAAGCTGTATGGCGAGATCTCTTTGTTTCGGGACGGATCCGATTCAGTCATTTTTAAAGTGGTCAGTAGTTTGGTTAATGCGCCTGATTCAGAGTCAGAAGGCAGCGAGGCGATATTATCCAGCAGCCAATCTGCGAGGTAATCAACCTGATTAAACGGTTCTTGACCTCTGCCACTCAGAAACAGACGGCTATCAAACCCATCACCCAGATGATGTCTCGATGCCAGCAGCAACCTTTCCAGTTGCTCTTCGGGGGTCTGGGGAAATGACTGATCCAGAGATGAAGCGCTGTTGCTGGATAACGTGCCTATACCAGAGTCACTGTTTTCAGTGATGACGGATTGAGAAGGTGACAGGTTGATCTCATATTCATCCAGACTTTGATGACGTTCAGATCTGCCTGACGCAGGAAACCTCTTTCCCACCGATACCGGAGATAAATCCCCCATGGGGGTTTTTACTTTATCCGGACTGTCAGCTTCTGAAATTTTTCGACTTTTTCCACCAGAAGGCGGTTGGCTCTTATCAATTCCATCCATGTAATAGGCCCTTCTTTTCAATGCTGTCGGCTGAATGTCGGCCTGTTGAATCTGAGGGCATCTTAAAATGCGGAGGGGGCCATTATTTCTGGACGCAGGGCACTGTTCTCTATAATCAAGCAATGATGGTAAAAGGACTTTCATTATGGACAATAGGCCCATTGAGCCTGGTCGCTCTGTACAAAATTACACTCAGTTGCCGGAAAATGATCGAAAAGAAGAGGGAAGTCATAACTCTCGGGCGATCAGAACAACAGATAAACCCAATCAAATCCCAACGACAGGTAATAAGGCACCTCCTCCCCCAAAGCCACGCAAGGCCAGCCACATCAGAACGATGTCCCTGTTGTTGAAACAATTACCCCAGGAAAACGGAACTAAGGGGGTGCAGTGGCTCAAGGGTATAGCTGAACGCTCAGAAGTGGATCTACTCAGGCTGTTTATTGATGGAAGACTGCTGAAAAGAGAGCAGGGTGCCTCCAACTATGAGAGAAGAGAGCCAGGCTGTGTCACTAAAATGTCTAAAGCTTTGGCAACGCTGGTCTTTCATGCTGAGCAGGGAGGTTTGCCAAACTCCAAAGAGGTTGTCAGGGTTCTTCATCAAATGGTCATGGGGGATAGCTATCTCCAGAATGCCCGAATCAAAGTCAGACGTCAGGGTGGTCAGTTTGATCGGGTGGGGGTTTCATTTCCTGTTGTTGAGGAGAATCTGATTCACACGGGTAAAGGGCTGCTTCAGGCTGAAAGTATAGAGGAGAGTTTGAGCAAATCATAGGAGAGCGATTTCAGGAACCTCTGTTCTTTATCCGCCATCGTGATGTTTCCAAAGGAAGCATAACCGATGTTCCTATAGGCAGTGATATTCTTGAATACTTACTGGATACCAGTGAGCTAAAGAATGTCATCACGGTATCCGGGCCTATGAAATATCAGGAAAATGTTAAATTGTTTTTGCTGAGTCGTTTGCAGAACCTGGTTCCTGCCGTCATTCAAGATGAAGAAACGGCACGGTTAATGTTTGAAGCCCTGGAGCGGGACGGGCATCAATGCATTCAGATTCAGTCTGCACCTGCTATGTATACCGAAGAACTGCTTGAGTATGTGCTGGGTGAGTTTGATAACTTTCTGCTTGAAGCTCAGACCAATGAAGACATATACAAGGCTATAGCCTGGATGTTGCCCAGATACATGCAAATCCACCCATTTCCTGATGCCAACCTCAGAACCGCTATGTTACTTGCGAATAATGCACTGATTCGATTTGGGTTACCTCCACTGATTATGGAAGATCCCAATATTGTGCAGCTCCATGATGAAGAAACGTTGCTAAAAGAGTTGCATGGTGGCAGTCAGAACTGTCTCTATCTGGCCAGAGAGAATGAATTACATGGGTATGCGTTTCCAGAGCGTGGTTCCGAAGAAGTGACAAAAAATATGGGCTATCTGGAGCCGTTGCTGGAAGCGTTGAATAGTAGTGATATGCAATAGATTCCAGGCCAGCAGGCTGGCCTGGATATAGCCTACTCTGCCAGAGCTTCTTTTTGCAGCTTAACCAGGTCGTCAATACCTGCTTTAGCCAGAGCGAGCATAGCCATCATTTCATTTTGACTGAACGGTGCCGCTTCAGCAGTACCCTGAATCTCAATGAAACCACCCTCTTCTGTCATGACAACATTCATATCTGTTCCAGCGTTGGAATCTTCCGGGTAATCCAGGTCCAGAACCGGACTGCCCTGGTAAATACCCACAGAAACAGAAGCAATCAGCTGAAGGAATGGATCATTCTTGATGATCTTTTTCCTCTGCAAATGGCGAATGGCGTCAACCAGTGCCACACAGGCGCCGGTAATTGATGCTGTGCGAGTACCGCCGTCTGCCTGAATAACATCGCAATCGATGGTGATGGTGTTCTCACCCAGTTTCTTCAGATCCACTGCAGCACGCAGGGAGCGACCTATAAGGCGCTGAATTTCCAGTGTTCGGCCACCCTGCTTGCCTCTGGAGGCTTCCCGACCCATACGATCTGTCGTAGAACGGGGCAGCATGCCGTATTCTGCCGTCACCCAGCCCTGACCCGAACCTTTCAGGAAGCGGGGAACTGACTTGTCGACAGACGCCGTACAGATCACCTTGGTATTGCCAAATTCAACCAGCACTGATCCTTCGGCGTGCATGGTGTACTCACGAGTGATTTTGATGTCGCGTAACTGATCCGCAGTTCTTCCGCTAGGACGCCGCATGGTCTTACCTTCTACCGCCAGGGATATTAAAAGCGGAATTATAACCAAGGCAGGCTGCGGGCTCTATGTTTACTATGAAAATGATACTTTGTTGCCAATCACCAATGGCATCGCTTGTGAGGTTTATGCCATTTCCTCCAGTGCCGCCATGCTTTTCCATCATAATGCTGGTGATAGTTTTCCGGGTTATACCACCATCGAAAATCTGACCAGTCACAGTGGCTTTGATGCTCATAGCCATCCCAATTCCATCTCCAGTCGCTGTATTCATCTTCATGGCTGCTGTCATTGTTATAGGCGTGTTGACCCATTCTATTAATATGTACTTTTGTACAAGCCAGATCTGGTAAACCTTCGGAATAACCTAAAACGCACTGGCTCCCGTCATTAAATTTCATGCCGACCAGGTTTTGCTCTTCCTTGAACGCGTACTTTAACTGACATTTCCCCCCAGTCTGTTGATCAAATCCAACCACACCGGAATTGTCATAGAGTTTCCTGTCCGAGTGTCTGGATTGCTTCGAGTACGAAACTAATCCATCAATAACTTCATTCAATGGGAAAGGTTTCAGATTATGAGAGTGACTGATATGCGTGGACATTTGTCCCAGCTCAAATTTGACTTCAGAGCAGGACTGAACAACTTCCATGAAGGTCTCGTAATCCACTTCGCGAGCGTAGCTGGTTGTTAGACCAAGGCCTGAATCCGTGATTTCTTGATTAGAGAGAGGTTTTTCACCTCCTGAATGCATGAAACCTACAGAATAGGGTTTTGATTTTTTGCTATTCACCAAAGAAGGGTAAAACAGACGCAGAAGATCAATGC
>NZ_JBPCXO010000157.1:0-6057 GCF_051008435.1 Endozoicomonas sp.
TTGGCCATTTTCTATGATTCTTTTCGTTGAATAGCTCGCTATTCGCCTCAAATAATCATAAAAACTGTCTCAAACCGGACTTTTTCTCGCTACGGTCGGCTAAGTCCGACAGGCTCCTAGCCACCTCCTGAGGATCATCAAAATCCAAGGAGTCAGCAATGAATCGTTCTTTCCACTTCTATCAAGACAGAAGAACCAGAAAGGCCGATAATCATACACACTCTCCTATGCACTAACCACCCGCATTAAACGACGATTTCGCACATACCCTCTCGAGAAACACCCAGGTAACCGGTAGGCCAATGCGGGAAAGATTATATAGAAGGAAGGGCTTCGCTGACATTGAACAAAATAGCACCAACCATCAAAAACGAACCCACCACGAGAACTCTGTCTTTGTCAGTGGATATCTCTGTCAGCCGCTGAAAACCTGTTTCGGCATTCTTAGCCATAACTGACTGACCAGAATACCTGGCAACAACGCCATTGAGATCAGACTTATCAAGCGCTCTAGGCGAGTCAAAACCGGTAACAACCCACTCATCTACGACTTCAGATAAAGACTCAATAACTCCTTGAAAGTCCTTATCTTTATAGATAGCAATCAGTGCACGAGTTTTTCCTGACACTGGATCCGCCTTAAGGCGTTCCACCAGCTTCGCTGCAGCCTGTGGGTTATGGGCAACATCGAGAATAACCTCAATGTCCTCCCCATTTTGATTGGACTCTATTATCTTTTCATAGCGACCAGGGAGGCTTGATGTTTTCAAGCCTTCTACGATTGCATTACGGCTTACGTCTTCAGGTAAAAACTGAATCGTTTGCAGAGCAGTAGCAGCATTATCGATAACCAGATTCGGCTTGGGCAAATTGGTAAAACCAATTATCTCACCAGTTTTGCTCATCCCTTCCCAGCTCCAGGTACTCTTTTCCTCATCAAGCACAAACTCCTTTTCTCTTCTATACAGCGCTGATTCCAACCTGACAGCTTGCTCGACGATACTGTTTGGTATTTCCACACCACCAAAAACAGCTGGCTTTTCTGGTCGAAAAATACCGGCTTTTTCTTTTGCTATCGCCTCAATACTGTAACCCAGCCAGTCCTGATGATCCAACCCTACAGTAGTAATTACCGAAACATTGGGCTCGATGACATTAGTCGCGTCCAGGCGTCCGCCAAGGCCTACCTCCATAAGGGCTATATCTATCTTTTCTTTCTGAAACACATCCACCGCCAACAGCACAGCGAATTCAAAATAAGATAACCATTCACCGCCACGCCCCTCATTCACTTTCTGAAATGAGGCACACAAGCTTTCGTCGCTTGCTTCAATACTGTTGACTTTAATTCGCTCATTGAACCTGAGCAGATGCGGAGAGGTGTAGACACCTACCTTATACCCAGCCGCTAAAAGAATAGACTCAAGGATTGCCACTGTTGAGCCTTTGCCATTAGTACCACCTACGATAATGACGAAAGGAGCTGGCTTAAGAAGATCTAACCTCTCAGCTACGCTCCTTATCCTGTCCAACCCAAGCTCCATCTCATGCTCAGGCCGGGTATTTTCCAACCAGTCAAGCCAATCAGACAGCTGCTCGAAGGGAGGCTGACTGTTTTGCTGGTATGTCATGGAGGGATTCCTTAGAAGAACATCAAAGGACAGAATGATAGTGGGGAGTCATGGATAGGTAAATAGCTTTACCTGTTTTGTAATGTTGAAAAGCGTGAACAACGTTGTATTTATAGAGTTAAGTCAAGCAACTGCCCACCGGGACAGTCGCCTGGATACCTTAGCCTTTAGCCGGCTGCTTGCACACTCTCTTCTTCCACCGCATTGAAGTCTGAATCCGACTCAACAGGTACAGAAGCCATTCCCTGCATTTTTCTGCATAGACCCGCTATGGTTGTGCGCATCGCACCACGATCAACAATCATATCAATCGCACCATGCTCAAGCAGAAATTCACTGCGCTGAAAACCTTCAGGTAACTTTTCACGAACCGTCTGTTCGATAACCCTTGGCCCAGCAAAACCAATGAGCGCACCAGGTTCTGCAATATTCACATCACCCAGCATTGCCAGCGATGCTGACACCCCGCCATAAACAGGGTCTGTCAAAACCGAAAAGTACGGGACACCCTGTTGTTTCATACGCTCTAATGCTGCACTGGTTTTAGCCATCTGCATCAGAGAAAACAGAGCTTCCTGCATACGGGCTCCACCACTGGCAGAGAAACAAACAAGAGGAATCTTGAGCTCCAGGCTCAGTTCTGCAGCACGAGCAAACTTCTCGCCTACAACAGAACCCATTGAGCCACCCATAAAGCTAAACTCAAACGCAACCGCTACTACAGGCAAGCCATCCAGCTGCCCTTTCATAGCAATCAAGGCATCTTTCTCGCCTGTCTGCTTCTGGGCAGACGCCAGACGATCCTTATACTTTTTTGAATCCCTGAATTTGAGCTTATCAACTGGCTCTATTTCAGAGAACAACTCTTCAGTCCCGCTCTTATCCAGAAAGTACTCCAGACGTTTTCGGGCACCAACACGCATGTGATGACTGCACTTGGGACATACGTCCAGATTTCTCTCAAGCTCTGGACGATATAAAACAGACTCACACTTAACACACTTGCGCCACAAACCTTCTGGCACATTACTGCTCTTCTGCTGACTCGTAGAACGTGACAGCGAAGGTATCAGTTTGTCGACTAGCCAGTTACTCATTCACACTTCCTGTCTATTGGCAGAAGACTCAAAAGAAGGAGCAGCTTCACACCACTCCCTCACGCCTACCACCTTAATTCATGCCGTTCATGACCTCATGCCGCTCAGGGCTGAGAGCCATGAAGCTATTCTTCACCGAGAGTCATGAAAAACAACTCCATCGCTCACGGCTGAAAAACCCGAAAAATCCGTAAAGACGCTTGAGCCTGCATCTACGTACTAAAAATACTAATACTCATAACTCCCTGGAGATTATAAGCACTATAAAAACTCGCTTATCGGCTTCTCGCTAGCTCTTTTCCCACCGTGACAGCATTTTGCTGATCAACCCATGCAATAAGCATGAATAGATCAGCAAAATGTGTCAGCTGAAAAAATAGCAAAGCGAGAAGCTCGACACTTCACGAAATTTCCGGGTTAATCTTTATCCATTGCCTGGCGCATTGCTTCCAGATGACCAGAGACCTTGTCAATGGCACCCTCACCCTGGCTTTCGTAGTTCGCCAGTTCAGATACCAACAAGGAACCCACAACAACACCATCTGCAACCGAAGAAATGGCAGCTGCAGACTCGCCATCCCGGATACCAAACCCAACACCCACTGGGAGATCGGTAAACCCTTTAATGTGCGCCACTCTGGATTGAACACTATCCAGATCCAGTTTGCTGGACCCAGTCACGCCTTTCAAAGAGACGTAGTACACAAACCCAGAAGCAACAGAGCAAATCTTTCTGATGCGCTCATCGGTCGTCGTTGGCGTGATCAGGTTGATCATGTCAATCTGTCTTGGTTTCAAATGCTCAACCAGATCTCCAGCGAACTCCGCTGGCAAATCAACAATCAACACACCATCCACTCCAGCCTTAGCCGCCCGAGTCGCAAACACCTCATAACCCATGACTTCTACCGGGTTCAGGTAGCCCATCAGGACAACTGGGGTAGTATTATCGGTTTCCCTGAAGCGAGTTACCATTGAAAAAACGTCATTCAATGTAACACCTTGTGATAAAGCGCGTTCATGAGCCTCTGCAATCACCGGCCCATCCGCCATCGGATCAGAGAATGGGAACCCGAGTTCGATCAGGTTTGCACCGCTGGCCACCATTTTATGCATGATGTCCACACTCTTCTCAGCTGGATCACCCGCTGTAATGTAGGGCATCAGAGCCTTACGCCCTTGCGCAGACAATTGTTCAAAGCACTGTTTAATTCTCATGATGATTCTCCCTTACTGCTCAGAACGTCAGTCCATCAATTTCAGCCACGGTATGAATATCCTTGTCTCCACGACCAGAAAGATTCACCAGAATAATCTGATCCTTTTCCATGGTTGGAGCCAGCTTTTCAGCAAAAGCCAAGGCGTGAGAACTCTCCAGAGCCGGCATAATACCTTCCATAAGAGTTAACTTTCTAAAAGCAGCCAGCGCCTCATCATCGGTTACACAAGGGTACTCAGCACGACCGACCGACCTAAGATGACTGTGCTCAGGACCAACGCCCGGGTAATCCAGCCCGGCAGAGACGGAATAGCTTTCAATAATCTGACCGTCATCGTCACACATCAGGTAACTGCGCTGCCCCTGGAACACACCTTGTCTTTCAGCAGACATACGTGCCGCATGCTCACCCGATTCAACGCCATGACCGCCCGCTTCAACACCGTAGATTTTGACATCTTCGTCTTGCAGGAACTCATAGAACAATCCCATGGCATTAGAACCACCACCGACACACGCCACCAGAGCATCTGGCAGACGGTTGGTCATCTCCTGACATTGCCTGCGAGCTTCACGACCAATAACACTCTGGAAATTACGAACCATTTCCGGGTAAGGGTGAGGACCGCATACCGTTCCAAGAATGTAGAAGGTTTCTTCGGGACGAGCTACCCAGTCACGCAGCGCTTCATTTATTGCATCTTTAAGTGTTTGAGAACCACTTTCAACAGGTACAAAGGTAGCGCCGAGCAACTTCATGCGGTATACATTCAGAGCCTGACGCTTTACATCTTTAGCCCCCATGTAAACCACACACTCCAGACCCAGTCGTGCAGCAACTGTTGCAGTAGCCACACCATGCTGACCCGCACCGGTCTCGGCAATAATACGCTTTTTACCCATATGCTTGGCCAACAGAGCCTGACCAATCGCATGATTGATTTTGTGGGCACCGGTATGATTCAGATCTTCCCGCTTCAGGTAGATTTGTGCACCACCCAGAGTTTCAGACCAGCGCTGGGCATGATAAAGCGGAGAAGGCCTGCCTACGTAGTGAGCCAGATCACGGTCAAAATCAGCTTGGAACTCCGGGTCATGCCAGAGCTTCTTGTAAGTAGCTTCCAGCTCTTCAAGCACACACATCAGTGTTTCAGCTACGTAACGGCCACCGAAACGACCAAAATGACCGGTTTCGTCCGGCAGGTCCTTTAACTTTTTATAGTCGCTGTTCTTATCTTCAATAGTCATTGCTTTACCGCCTCGACAAAGGCTTTCATCTTTTCGGGGTCTTTACCCCTGTCATTCTCTACGCCACTGCTGACATCGACAGCAAAAGGCGCAACCTGTTCTATGGCTTGCGAAACATTCTCAGGATTCAGGCCACCCGCCAGAATAATGGGCTTATCCAGACTGTCGGGTATCAATTGCCAGTCAAAAGCCTCACCGGTTCCACCGGGTATACCTTTACGATAAGAATCCAGAAGCAGACCACAGGCACCGGGATAAGCTGCAGCACTTTCCTCAACAGACGTCCCGGGACGTACTCTGAGCGCCTTGATATATCTTCTTCGCCATCGCTCACACTCCTGATCGGTTTCATTGCCATGAAACTGCAACAGATCCAGCGGGACCTGATCCAGAACTTCCTGGATAGCAGCTTCTTCTGCATCAACAAACAACCCCACCAGGGTGATAAAGGGTGGGACTGAAGTAGCAATTTCACGAGCTTTACTAACAGATACAAAACGCTTACTGGGCGCATAAAACACCAGACCCAGTGCATCCGCCCCAGCATTAACCGCTTCAAGAGCTTCTTCTACAGAGGTGACTCCACAAACCTTGACCCGAGTCTTCAACAATACCTCTCCTAATGCCTATAAATGGTATATACCCATCGCCTTTCAAGTTGCTACGTTGTTATCAGCGTTCGCTCACCCCAGTCACCAACTCGTTGTAGGCTCCTGGGGCTTCACGAACTTGACGCCCAGGAGTCTGTCGGACTTAGCCGACCGTAGCGAGGAAAAGTCCGGTTTGAGACAGTTTTTATGATTATTTGAGGCGAATAGCGAGCTATTCAACGAAAAGAATCATAAAAAATGGCCAAATCAGG
>NZ_JBPCXO010000158.1:0-10674 GCF_051008435.1 Endozoicomonas sp.
CGGTTTGAGACAGTTTTTATGATTATTTGAGGCGAATAGCGAGCTATTCAACGAAAAGAATCATAAAAAATGGCCAAATCAGGCTTTTTCGCAGTAGGTCAGTGGTAAGTCCGACAGGCTCCTAGGAGCGTGGCCGACCTGTCTATTCTCTCCCACGCTCCTGGTTTTAAGTCGGGTTCGCATGTTCAAACACCGCTCAGCAGCCGACTGCTTGAGTGATAGCTGATAATGAATGAAAGGATAGACCTGGTATTGGGACATGGCATTTTTGAATTGGGTAATACCATGTACAGAGCAGGCGTCAGGAACCACGTAATTCAAATAACTCCGTTGCAGAGACCTGGGTTGCTGCACGATATATTGCAACCCACCCAGTGTCTGTCCTGCTAACTGTTGAGCCAGTTGGATCTGGCTGGGGGGAAACAGGTTATGTCTGAGAGAAGCCAGTTCTTTAAGGTGGTCAGAGTCAGCTTCCTGAAAGCGCTGAATCCAGGATTGTTTGACCTTTATGTCGGGGCGAAGGGCTTGTGCAATAACAGCTTCATTTTTGCTAATAGCAGATGAAGTCGCTGCCGATTCCTGGCTGATACGCTGTTCACTGCCTGGGTAATTGTGTTCTAACAGCTTTTGAAGCATATCCCAGCGTTGACGCTTGGTCACCTTGAGCTCACTGAGGAGAGGGCGATGATCCAGAAGGTCTTCCAGACGAGCCAACCCGGCTTGGCTATGGGCAACGACCAGATAAGTTCTGAACCAGCTCTCCTGCTCAGTGCTGCCGGGAATGGCAATCATCAGCTGTTGCCAGACAAAACTTTCCAGCTCGAAGAGTGGGTCGGCCAGCGTCTCAGCCAGTGACTCATCCTGGTAGCGAATCGTTTGAAGCGTGGTATGCAGTTCTGTTAGAACCTGCTGGGACTGAAACAACAGAGCGGGCCTAGTCTCTTCAGGGATCTGTTTATACAAACGGTTCAACAGGGCATGGATATCCACCTGACCCTGTTTGACTTCGTTGTAGAGCAAATCAATGAGCTGGGTTTCCAGTATTGCACTGTCGCCCCTGTTATCAAGAGCGGCCTTGAGACTAATGTCGTCCAGTTTCAATACCAGATAGCCGTGGTCATCTGTATTGGGAAACACAGCGTCAGGGCAGGGGATTTTTCCCGAGTAAGGTACTTTGGTTTTCTTGCCACTTATCAAAACAGGGAGGCTTCGATAAAGTGTCAATTGATGGTTTTTCTGATGGTTTTTCTGATGGCTTTTCTGATGGTACAGGCCTGTATTAACCCGTTGCTCCCTGAGCACATTTTGTGCCGTTCCCGGGGCAGATTGAAGCAGGGTAATCTTGGCTAAAAACTGATCCTTACATTCCCATTGTGCTTTAACCTGGTTGCTTCCTGGCTTGTAATACCAGACATCGGTCCAGTGCTTCAGGTTTTCACCGGAAGCTTCCTGCATAGTCTGGATAAACACTTCGACCTTAGTGCCTTTATCCTGATGCCGATTCAGAAAATCTCTCAGGCCCTGGCGAAAGGTTTCTTTGCTCAGGCGGTATTCCAGTTGATGCAGTAGGGCAGGGCCTTTCCCTTGAATAGAAGGGTAAAGAGGGGCTTTGATATGTCTCAGTGCATCTTGAGTTGTGGCTGCTTTTATGATCAGAGCCGGAGGCTGGTTTTCAGCATCAGCCTCATAAGCTGGCACTTTCTGGCTCCGATAGAAGAAGGGCCAGGTACCCTTCAGATGGGCACCTTCTGCCATGGCTTTAAAGGATAAAAAGCGGATAAGGCTTTCCTGCAGCCAGACACTGTCCCACCAGGCAGGTGAAACCGAATGAGCCAGCCAGTGATGTGCAAGGTTTTGATAAATCGTCTCAGCCTGTATCTCGGGGTTTTCCTTTACCGCTATGGAAGTCGTCAGGAATTCATCAAGATAGCCGGGTGGCAAAGAAGTTGGCTCTGTCAGGCTGGGCAATAAAATCAGGTCGAACTGCAGACTGGGGTAGGGTTTGTCCAGATACTGCCCAAAAAACTGCAATCCCTGTTGAGACAGCGAGAACCAGGTTTGAGGTTGTATCTGCCAGGCCAGAGATTGCCGTACGGCCAAGCGCAACGGAACCGCTCCAGAGCTATCTTTCCAGACCCGAAACGGACCCGCGGACAATGAGAAAAGAGAAGGGCTGATGTTGTCAGAAGCAGGAAAGTACCACCATCGTTTTTTCCCATCCTTGATGGTTTGTTTTTCTGGTGTAATCGTCATCACCTGCCAACGCTCAGGGGATTTCACTGCCAGCTTATAAGAGGCTTTAAGGTCAGGCTGGTCAAACAGCGGGAAGAGCCTGCTGCTCCTGTATGGAAGAGGCTGGTTGAACAGGTAAAGTTGTTGATCTGCGGTATCCTGGAATCGGTTCAGGCCGGTGCCATTACGACTGTAATTCTGGAGAAACTCGATCTCCACGGTATTCTGACCCTGCTGAAGACTGCCCGGAGCAAAGGTAATAAAGCGACCGTCGTATTGAGCATCGACCGGTTGGGAATTGATCAGTAAACGACTAATTTCACCCTGTTGAAAATCCAGTCTCAGAGGTTTATTGACTTGCTGCAGTGCAAAGGTAATGGATACCCGTCCGGAGTATTGAGAGCTGCCCGGCTCTGAAACATCGAGATAAAGCTCATAACCCAGGCCGGATAGGACTGATTGCCTGAAGTTGGCTTCTTCCTGCGTCAGGCCAATGCTGGTCCGGGCGGACTGACTGGTTTGGACTCTGTCTCGGGTCATGCTCAATTTGAAGCAACCGGTCAGATTGATAATCATCAACAGCAAAACGATCGTACGAATTGCAACCTGAGGCAGTGGCATTGGGCGAATCCTCTGACAGCGAGCCGAAATCTATCGGGGAGCAGACTTTCAGGAGGCCAACCGTTATTCTCAGTTCGCCTCCCAATTTCAGGATCTGAAACAGACCAGCTCATAAAGATAGACCAAAAAGCCAACCACTCATCACTAAGGTTCCAGGTAATTCCATCATGAGCGGCATAAAAAAACGTCGGTAATTTGCAGACAGCAGCTGCTTGGTTTCATGGATCCTGTTTCAGCATTGATGGGGGTTTATCCTGTGGGGGGACTGCCTGAGATTTCTTTGCTTATAAATCCATCAGACTTCTGGCCAAATCCATACAAATCCAGTAGATTACGTCGGTTTTACTGGTTATCCATGTCCTGAGGGAATCAGGTACGGATACTGAATTTAACGATCGAGAGTGGTGGGCTACCTATGCTTTATGCCGAAGGCAATCGTCTGATGAACGTCACGGACAAGCACAATCGGGGTTTTGAGCGCAAGAAAACAGCCAGGCTGGGCACCGAAAAAAATCCTGCCAGCGTCATTGTTCAGAATGAAGAGCGTGAGCAGGAACTGGTAGCCATCTTTGAAGAAGGTGGCTGGTATTACACTATTGAGGTGGATGAAGAGCAGCAGGAAGATGTTTCTGATCTGGAACTGCTTAAAAACCTGCCAACCACCAAAGTAGTAGAAAAAACACCGGGCCGGAATGATCCCTGTGTTTGTGGTAGTGGTAAGAAATACAAGAAGTGTTGCGGCTGATCCTGGCCCGACGCTGACTGAGAAGCTGCCCAACCAGCCTTGAGCGAAGAGAGTCATTTCATCACCCTGTGGGTGAAATGACTTTTCTGGTTAGCAGAGCAGGTTCCCCTTCCCCTTCCTCTTCCAGTCTATCGTTAACATCCTCTGATTTTTAAGCTTTCCAAGAGTTCACTGATTTGCCAGCCATCATAGCCGGTTGATTGGATTGATGGTTCAATGCCTTTCGCTGAGCATTAGAAACTGATGATCGATCAGCATCAGGCTCATTGCAGAGTGGGTATCTGAGAGCGCTACACTGAATGAAGAACTCAGAAAAGGGACTTTTGGATCATGGACAGTATCCCGGGATCGCATCGTCATCATCCTGTTGGTGGCAATCCGGACTCTCTGAAGGGGAAACCTTCAGGTAAAAAGAGACGAAGGCAAAAAACCGGCACTCATCAGGGAAAGCAGACAGAGCAGGTCAAACCGACCAAGAATTTGTCGCAATCCACGAGTTCTGAGACTATTGATTCTGGTTATGACAGCCCACCTTCACCTTCTTCACCCTCTTCTCTGGACCGATTTGATTCTATAGCGTCCGCGTCTTCGCCCAATCAGATTACCAGGGCGCTGCCTTTCGATATCAAGCAATATTCTCTGGATGAAGTCTCTCCTGTGCATTGCAGTGACATAGTTGAACTGCTCCCGGTTATGGGGCCTGACGGCAAGCCGACTTCTCTGATTTTCAAAACCCTGCCATCATCCCTGGATGATGATGAACACAAACAGGCCTGGGCCTGGAAAACCATTGATAATGAAGCCCAGGTTTTTGCCAGTGTGCCTGAAGACCCCAAACTGGTGAAGAGTTATGGGGTGCACAACATCAACGGCCGAAAAGGATTATTACTGGAACGTATTCAGGGACCGTCACTGGAGCAGCGATTCAAGGAGTTAAGAACACTGTATCTGGATGATCAACTGACCCGAAGTGAATATATGTGTGCCAACAAACTGCTCACTAAACAGGCTGCCCAGTGTCTGAAGCATTTGCAGGATGCCGGATTTGTTCATGGCGATTTCAAACCGGATAATCTGATTTTCGACACCACAGAGAATCGCTTGCGTTTGATTGATCTTGGCACCAGTACCCGATTTGATGAGGTAGCCAGTCCGGGTCATGAGCTTTATGTTGATCCTGCTGCGGTGTCGTTTAAAGTCATGGACAAGCGTCGTTTTCAGCCTATGCCTTCTAGTGGCAGGGAAGTAATGACTGATGAGTTGAAAGAAACGTTGCCAAGGGGCGCTCAGAGTGACCCGAAAATGGATGTCTATGGTTTGGGACAGATGATGTACATTCAGGGCTTCACCCAGGGGGAAACCCCTGAAATGTTTACCATGGGTGCTCAACTCGGATCTTTCAGATCAGGGGCAGAGTACAGGATTCATTTTCTCTATACTCGGATGTCTGATCGCTATCGTGATTTTCCGGTTTTGCCTGCCTTCTCCCACGATTTTCCCAAGAAAGAGTTGGACATTGCCAGGGCACAAACCAGAAGAGCAATGGACATAGGCGGTGATTATTACACCTTTATAAACAGCACATTGTCACCGCTCAGAGATAAAAGGGAGACACTTGATGAAGTGCTGGATTCTTCTTTTCTCAAGTTAAATAAGATTGAGATGAAAAAAGCCGAAAGGGTGCTCAGAACCAGTCCGAAAAAATATCAGTCTTTGAAGAAAGAAGTTCAACTTCAGCAGCTGACACAATTGCAGAATGATAGCCCAGAGTTTCCTATCAATACGAAAGGCTAGACGGGTCAGCCATAAAGCGCCTGAACGAATGAATCCATTCCTGTCTTAGGGTCTGTTCAGTGCGTTGCATGGGAGCTTTCCAGAAAATATCACCTTCCCGCCTGCATTTAATATGCAAATGAAAATGCCAGACATCCTGGGACCCGGCCGGTTCATTATTTTGAATCAAGGTAATCCCATCGGCTTGCCAGACTCTTTTAGAGACAAGGGACATTTGTTTGCCCAGACTGATGACCTCAGCCAGTAATGAGTCATCCATGTCGTATATATTTTCAATATGCTGTTTGGGAATGATCAGCAGGGAGGGGCCTGAGTCGGGCTTATGATGTATTGGCAGGCAGACAATAGCTGAAGCGGTTTCATAAAGTACTTCGGCTTTTTTCTCAGTATCAGAGTTGAGGATTCTGCAGAAAGGGCAAGTGTAACCTGCGGGTTCATGGTTAAACATGATCTGGAATCTTCTTCTTATTTAAAGCTGAAGTCTAAAGGCTATCCCGCCCATTTAAAACAGGAGGATTACAGGCGTATAAAACCACTTGCATCAAAATGACTTCGTTTGGCTTTCTTAAGAGTGACATTACCGTTAACCACCTTAACGTACTGGTGTGGGTTCTGGACAATGCGCTTTTTCACACCTTTCTCAAAGTCTGTTTCTATTTCCTGATCATAATCCCACAACAGTTCTTCACCTGCCTCAATAGGACGTGTGGTATAGAACTTAACCGTCCCGTCATCGCAGACAAAGTGATCCGTGTTGTTATTCTCGCTGTGGTTCATTTTACGCAGGATCGTTTTGTCTTCATGCCCGCCTTTGTAGTCACCGTCGACGCCTTTTTCTTTATTGATCTTGATCCAGACACCGTCTTTTTTGACTTCTTTTTTGATCCAGACGACATAAGTGTCATCCTTTAGAAACTCTGGGCCTTTTTTCCAGACTACGTGACTGTCCTCGCCCACTGCCATCCGAAAAACCGGTTCTCCGTAGTATTCACCAATAATAACGCCCTGAGGGATAGGGTATTTTGTAAAGAGGCCATCCCCGGCTCCGGGGATTTTACTGTCTCCCACCTCCAGGTCTGGCCAGGAGCCTTCTCCTGTAGTCAGTAATTTAACCTGCTGACCCAGTCTGCCAATGGTCTCTTTCTGATGTGCAACGGTTTGCAGGGCCTTATCACGTTTACGTTTATATCGTGCACCGGTTTTTTCAGTATTCTGCAACTCCTTTGCACTGTCCTGCAGATCAGCCCACTCCCTTTCTTCAGCCGTCTGTTGCTTGACCTGTTGTTCCAGTCGGGCAATGGTTTCTTTCTGATCTTCAATGGTCTGTAGAGCTTCTTCCCGCTTTCTGGTATGTCGTGCACAAGCTTTTTCGGCCGTCACCAGTCGAGCTGCATTAGACTTCCACTGAGCTCTGAGGTCGCGCATTTCATAGACCTGCTTTTGATAGTAATGCCGGGTTTTGGCCAGTCGATGCTCCAGAGACTTTCTGTGTTTGCTTTCAAGAGATTCCCGGAGTCCGGAAAGAGCGGCATCGATTTTATCCAGTGGAGCCAGGGGCTTTTTTCCAGATATGCTCATTGAGATACTGTTGCCATAGTTGTCTATAGAATCAAACGAATCCAGAGGAATCTCATTATAGTGATCACTTAAGGGGGGGGGGGCTCTATCGAAAAGGCAGGAAGGTGAGGGAGAATATTGAGAGGGAAGAGGACTCTCTGGTGGGTTGTGAGAACTCTCTGTCTGATAATATTCGCTATTAATAATGGGCTCGGCCACTGGAATATGGGCCACATTATAGGGTTGGTGAGCACTGGGGTTAGCAGGGGAATAAACCTCTTCCCTTGGAATATAGGTATCGTAATCAGGTCGTGAATGATGGCTTACAGGGAAGCCGTTAAAGGATCCGTAGTCATATTTTCCTACGAATGAGATCTCATCATCACGAAATAATGAGGTTGGGCGGGTATCAACAGGTGAATATGGAGCACGCGAATGATGACCATTATCGCGATGATGATAATCTTGCCCTGCCGGGTATGGGTAACCGTTGTAATCCTGTGGAAACATTCCTTTCAGCTCCTTTCGTTTCAATCCATTGAACACTTTTGAGACCTTCTGCGGCAGAAAAGGTTCCCTAATGCTGGGTGACTGTTCAGGAACGAGCAGGAAGGTTGGTTTAACTGAAGCGACATTCATCAGGTCGGTCGATATTCAGGGGGAGCCCCCTTCCCCGGTAAGCAGGTAGCTGCTTGTATCCTGTTAATGCTTGATAAAGAAAGCTGGTGGCTATTGTCTCAATAGCTATTTGGATACTTCCTCAACACGCTTGCTGTAAATAGTTACATCGGATTCATCGTAATGAATCACCTGGTCTATGTCCCAGCCTCCACGTAGCAAAAGGCCGTGGGCCTTGCTGGTTCCACAATAAATTCGGGAGAATTTCAGCTCTTCTGCCAGTTTCTCAATCTGTATGAGCAGCTTTGCCCCGACACCCTGTTGACGAAATTCAGGAATAACATAACCTGCAGCAGCCCAGGGGGTTAAGTGGGGCAAGCTGGTAATGGAAGAGGGTTTGAGTGCCATATGACCATAGAGTCTGTCGCCGCAATATGCGATCAGACCCACTGGCAGAGTGTCTATGCTGGCATAGCTGTTAATATCCGCGACGGCACTGCCGGCTCCATCCTGACCATAATGCTCAGGCCATTCTTTCTCAAAAGCGGCCACCAGATCGGGAATAAAGTGCTGGTGATCAGCCAGTCGTTCAATCTGCAGTTCCATGCTATTGACTCACTGTTTGTGTTGGCATTTCAGGCCGCCAGAATCTTCTCAGCTATGGAAACGATGCTCCCTGATCCAGGCCGTGGCGAGTGATGCGATCGTACTTTTTCTCTCTTTTGACGTACTGGTCGATAATACTTTCGGCCAGTGCATTAGCCTTCTTTTCCAGCTGCTGGCAGCTGGCTTCAGGCTTCATTGCGGCAACAGACTCTTCAATATCCGTGGCGGCTTCAAAGCCAATCTCCTTATGACCATTTTCATGCTCCTGGAGAGCGGCATAGTAACGGTCCCACTTTTCCCTGAGTCGTTTTCTGGCAGTATCCCGGTTAACCCACTCAGGCAGGATAAATTTAACATCAAGCTGTGTGGTTACGGATTTAATCCTGCATTGATTCTTTTTCTCTGTCCATTCGAAATTCCAGTGCACACCCCATTTCGTATAAGCATCAAACCGCTCCCCATCGCTGATTACGGGAGTTTTGTCGTTCAACTGGTGCCTCAGCTCATAAGAAGATGAACCTTCTATTTCATAGTTCTCAGTGCTGGTTTCAATCACAGGCACGGCCAGAGTTGCAGTTGGGAGGAGTAGAAGTGACAGAAGATAAGAAATTCGGTGCATGGGGTTACCTGTTTTATTCGATCTTTTATTCTTCGATTATCAATAGGAATTTTCTTATGTCATAGTCAGTTTGAGGGAATTTTCTGATTTATTGACATTATGCCGGGCAACACACTGAAAAACAGAGGGCTGCAGATCTCTTTATAACAGTGTCAAAAGAGATCTGCCTATCAGAGAGGGAGAAATCAGCTAACCGTTTTATTCAGCAGTTCTCCGGACTGCTCTTCTTTGACCATTATCAAATGCTTCTGTTTCAATTTGCTGAGAATATGCCTGAACAGGAGAATGCTCAGAACGGCAATAATACTGTTGGCTATGGGGAAGGATAACCAGACACCTTCCAGCCCAAGACTGGGGGTCAACAAAAACAGAAGAGGAATCAATACCAGCAGTTGCCGACTACTCGTCATCATCAGACCTGCCAGAGGCCTTCCCATGGCCTGAAAATACGCGGCACCAATGGTTTGAAACATGATGAGGGGCATACACATGATAATCAGTTTCAGGCCCGACATAGTGGCATCAATCAACTCAACTTCTGTGGTAAACCAACCAATAAAAAACTCGGGAGCGAGCCATACAATTGCCACCAGGGTATAGCTGAAGGCCAGGCCGTAAAGAATGGATTTTATAAAAGCAGAGATTACCCTGTCGTAGCGCCTTGCCCCAAAGTTGTATCCGGCAATCGGAATAAAACTCTGGTTCAGACCAATCATCGGTACCATCATCAAAGCCTGCAGGCGATTAATGATACCGTAGGCTGCGATCAGCAGCGAGCCACCGTACAGCAACAGAAACTTGTTCAGGGCAATCAGCAGAATGGCATCACCGGCCTGACGGCCAAAGGTGGTTCCGCTCAAGGCTATGATCTCTTTAATCAGGGAAGGCTGCCAGGGAAAAAACTCTGTGCTCAGTCTCATGCTGCTTTTTTTGCACAAATAAATAGACATGCTGAAGCCCCAACCGGTAATTTGAGAGATCACCGTCGCCAGTGCAGCGCCTTCCAGTCCCATATCCAGCAGGGCAATGAACAGAGCATCCAGTATGATGTTGAGAAAAGACGACAATATCATGCTATTCATGGACAGTCTGGCCAGGCCTTCTGCCCTGAGCATCTGATTCATACTCATCCAGCTGCCCAGAAAGGGAATGCCTATCAGGGCAATATGGTAATAGCTTTTAGCCAGTTCCAATGTTTCGGAAGTGGCTCCAAACAGTGTCAGAATTGGATCGGTAAAGATAAATGCAAAAGTGCTGGTCAGCAGACAAAGCACCAGTGCCAGTGAAAACCCATTACCATAAGTGTGTCGTGCTTTATCAACATCCCCCTGACCCAATCTTCGAGAGATCAGAGATCCGGCACCGGCGCCAATGGCCATCCCGATAGTGGGTAAAAGCAAACTGATAGGGTAGGCGAGCGTCACCGCTGCAATCCCGTGGCTACCCACAAAGTGTCCGATAAAAATAGTATCAATGGTGTTGTACAACATGATGGTCAGCATGCCGGCACTGGCAGACAACATCATACTGAGCAACAACTTGTCGATGGGCTCCTGTCCCAATCGTCGGTGTTGGCTCATTCAATTAGCCTTATTACAATCCTTAAAGCCGATATAATAAAGTTAAATTGATTGCTTTAAATCTGTTTTTTGCTCAGGAGATGTACTTATAGACAGATTAAATGGTTTTTTTATTTTGAAAATTTTGATTTTTAAATCCGTGGTGAGAGTGGGTTGATTTAAATCGGTACGGTAAAAATGGTAACTATTCAGCCCCCTCAAAATAGGCTGGATTTTTCAGAGTTTTGTGCCATTTTCTACTAAACCTTTCTCTTTACTCTCAGTCATGACTCATATTGCACCCGATATACAGACCCGCGTCG
>NZ_JBPCXO010000159.1:0-2399 GCF_051008435.1 Endozoicomonas sp.
CGGTTTGAGACAGTTTTTATGATTATTTGAGGCGAATAGCGAGCTATTCAACGAAAAGAATCATAAAAAATGGCCAAATCAGGCTTTTTCGCAGTAGGTCAGTGGTAAGTCCGACAGGCTCCTAGAACTGCAAAAACTGGGAGAACCATTGGAATCCAATGACAGGACTTACCACTACCATATAGAGAAACGGGCTATACCTGTTGATACTGAGCAGAACCCCGGCCATTAGAAGCGTGATTTATAGGGCCTTTTCAAATCGACTTTTCCTTCATTGACGTTTCTTGAAAACAACAGCCCCTCTGGTGGATCGAATATGCTCCTCAGAGGTGGCTTCAACCAGAGTCTTACCGGTTGCATCAGGCAGTAAAACTCTGTGCCCATCTTTAAAACAACGAACCGCTTTTTCCATGGCTACTTTTACAATAGGGTCGTCGTCGGTGCTGTCGCCCTGATTAAACAGACCAAACAGTAACAAGTCATCGCCCGAGAACTCATCATCTTCATCAAAAATTCCCAGTTCAGCCAATAATTCCGGATGACGCTCAGCTATTTTATCCAGACTGCCAAATAGACTGTCACGGACATAAGTTTCCAGGACTTCCAGCTGCCTGATGGTTTCATCCAGCTTCTGGTCAAGTGATTCACCCGGCTTCAGGGATATACCCAACCATTCTTTCAATATCACAGGCAGAATATTCTGTTTTCCCTTTGCCCGGAGATCTTTTAAAGCTTCAGATAATTCGGCATTCGCCAGCATTCGGGAAAGATTATGGGGATTGGCACCAGACATCACCCGGGTAAAACCTTTTACACGGGTACCATGCTCATTAGAAGGATCACTGTCACCCAGAACAATATCTTCACGGAAAGCACTTCTATCAAAGAAACTGTTCCAGATACCCAGTTTCAGAATCAGATCCAATAAGGGCTTCGTCAGCTTTTCACCCTTTGCCAAACAAAAAAGATGGATCAAATGTGGGTACTTGCCATGCTGTAAATTGAGACCTTCCATGGCATCTTTAAAACTGCATTGTCTGACAATATCCTTGACCGCTTCTGACGGCAAAAACTGCAGAAAAAGGGGTGCTTCATCAAGCCCCAGCAGCGCTTTGAGTTCTTCAGACAACACACGACTCAGAGTTGATGCTTTCTTGGTACTAAGAATATCCTTTATCCTTTTCCTCTGCGGCACTCTGACTCGCTTCTCCTGAGCTGCCCACATTTTTACCGCTGCCGGGCAGGAAAACAGGGTCTTTTTTCTGGCATCTGGAACGGTGGCGGGTGTTTCGCAATAACTCTGGTAGCAATCTTCCGAAAATGCCTTTGCTGGAAATGATTCTCCCTGATGCTCCGCCTGCCACCGTAACTCAATTTTTTGAGCCAGAGCGGGCAGATGCCTGGTGTAGGAGCGAATATCCTGAGCTGCAAACATCAGGGCTTTCAGCTCTTTTTCATGTCTAAGGAATTCTTCTTTTAAATTGGGATCTCTTTCCATGTACGATCCGATCATGTGCCGCTCAAGTGCTACACGTGCCTTCAAAAATGACTGAATCTGAGTTTCAAACTTGTCCTCTGTTGCCGTCAGCTCCATCCACTGACTTAAAGGCATACTGCTCAAATCGACAAGCTGACTATCGTCGACCCCGGATAGCTTGACGGTATAAGACGAGAGTCTCCTGATGTCCGGGTCGTTTTGATAGAAGTGGCTAAGATCATGGGTGTAAAGCTCTTCTCCCCGCAATTCCAGATAGCAGACGCCTGGTAACTTCTTATTGCTGTCAGGGAGATGTAGCTTTGGACGGGTATGATCCAAAGAGGGTTGATGGCTAGCTGCCTGCATGCCTGATCCTTCTGGCTATGGAAAAACAGTCCTCATTATTCAGTTCAGAGCCGTAAAATCACTAACCAAATTTCTGGTTTTGGTTAGTGATACTGACAAAGTTCTGCGAAGGGCTCAGCGGCTGCAACTATTTCAGGCTGGAAGTGTCTGAACTGTGAACGCCAGGCGAAGATCCAGGACTGGAGAGCCGAAGTCGACTCCTTGCAGACTTCGTCAAGCAATGGATTGCAGTCATCGCTGTCGGAACTCAAGCCCCTGGCCTGGCGGCTTTTATTTTTTGTTAAAATTTCAGCATGACTTCAAACGTGAGCAAAGGATTTCCTGCGCTCATTAGGTTCTGTTGACCATAGATTCGCTAGAGCCTGGTGCTCTCTGGTGATTCGGCGCCCCATTGTGCTCAGAAAATAACGACCTGACTTTAATCCAAGCTCTTGACATCCTCCCCGCCCTAAAGGACGGGGATTCCTACAGCTAGACGGTCATGCCCGACCGCAAGAATGTTTCTTGCTGCGTTTACGTCACGCAGATGTTCAGCTCCGCACTCTGAACAGACCCA
>NZ_JBPCXO010000160.1:0-7386 GCF_051008435.1 Endozoicomonas sp.
AACATCTACTCAGAGGCTTCTAGGAGTCTGTCGGACTTAGCCGACCGTAGCGAGGAAAAGTCCTGTTTGAGACAGTTTTTATGATTATTTGAGGCGAATAGCGAGCTATTCAACGAAAAGAATCATAAAAAATGGCCAAATCAGGCTTTTTCGCAGTAGGTCAGTGGTAAGTCCGACAGGCTCCTAGAGTTCATTTCTTTCAGGAGAACACTGTTCTGAGCTGCTGAACATAATCAGGATCCTGACACATGATCTTTTCCGGATTATCCGATAACTTCGCTACCGGATGACCATTCACTTCCACCAGCTTAAGGACAATGTTTGGAGCAGCAAATCCCATATCATTGGTTAAGTAGGTTCCTATGCCAAAACTGACATTCACACGCCCTTCAAAATGGCGATAGATAGACACCGCTGTTTCAAAATCAAGTTTATCACTGAACACAAAGGTCTTGGATCTGGCATCTATGCCTAGCTTTTTATAGTGAGACAGCGCCAGCTCTCCCCATTCGATCGGATCACCGGAATCATGCCTCAGCCCTGAATAAGCATGAGCCATGGTTTCATCTAAGTCCGCAAGAAAAGCCTTCATGCTGATGGTGTCGGTTAACGCCGTTCCCAGCTGTTCTCCGTATTCATCCAGCCAAATCTGCAGCGCCTCTTTCTGGCTATGCAGCAAGCTACTCCCGAGCGACTGATGCGCCTGCAGCCACTCATGAGCCATGGTCCCGACCGGCATTAATCCCAGCGTTCTGGCCAGATGCAAATTACTGGTACCACTGAAGCAGTCCAGTTCTGTCATCAACTTTTGTACCACATAAGTCTGCCACGGGCCTGAACACCGACGGCGAGTACCAAAATCCACCAGCCCAAAGCCTTTCTTGGAACTGAACAATTCACGTTTGAGAAAATGAATTTTATGATCCAGCCGCTGCTTTCCTTCATGCTCCAGCTCTCTGCTTAGAGAACTACGGCTGTGCAGTTCACTGACGATGGCGAGAATAAAAATCTCAAAATGAGTGATCGCTGCCCAATTACCCGTGACTTCAATACTGAGTTCTCCCCCGGACTCAGTCATGGTTACCTGCCCAGGATCCAGGCTGAAGTCGCTCAGCCACTTAATAAACTCTGGCTTAATAAAAGGAAGACTGGCCAGCCACTGAAGCTCTTCATCCTGAAACCTCAGATGCTTCAGAGCTCCCACTTCTCTTTTCAAATCACTTAGAGAGACATTCAAACGACCAGAACGACAGCGAAAAGCCATTTTAGCTTCCGCCTCCGGATACCTCAGTACCATAGCCTGCTGCATGGTGTATTTATAAAGATCGGTATCCAGCAGACTGGTAATAATAGGGTGCTGAACTTCCACTCAATGACTCCAGTTTGAAGGACATGGCTCGTCCATAACTTTGATTTCGTCGCTATTGGTTACGAAAACAGCACCAGCAGCTTCCATTTCTTTTCGTGCTTCATGCCCGGTATCAACAGACAATGCTCGTGTAGCTGCCAGATTTACAATCACCCTGAAGCCTGATTGCAATAGCTGCAGCACCGTCACTTTCACACAGTAGTCCAGGGCCAAACCACCGACAACCACCGTTTTAACGTCCTTACTTTCCAGAAATTCAACGACGCCGGTCGAACGCTTTTCAGCATGGTCATGAAAGCAGGCGCCATAAGGATGAATATCAGGTTCGATACCTTTCCAGACAAAGAAGTCATATTCGGTGACTGCTGGCAGCCCTTCCAGCAACTCAAAACCATAAGTGCCCGGGACAGCATGAATATTCCAGTGCAAATCAGAGTTTTCAAAGCCAATGACAGGAGACAGTTGAGGACGCTGCTGGGTCGCTGCCCAAACCGCATTCTCAGGGTGAGCATCTTTTGAGCCGAGACGGAACTGGGCCAGCCTGGCCTGGTTATTCAGGGCATCCGTTATTTCATGCCCCTCTGGCACAGGGAGCTCCGCAGGACAAAGGGGTGTAAAGCAATTCTGCGCATCCACATCAAAGGCTGCCACACTGCTCTTGGGACCAATAGTGACCATATTTCCTCCGTGACAAAATGAACCATCTTCACTAACATAGTGAAACAGGTTCATTAACCTGTCAAGCATGGCCAGATCAACTGGGGTCGAGATACACTATTTTCGGATACACTGTTTTCGAAAGATCAAGCTGGCCAGAGTCTATGACAGGAAATCGATCAAACTCAGTAACAAAAGTGGAAATGGAGAACCCCATGAGCCTGAGCACAGCGCTCATTTCTGTAGATGTTGTTACCTTCCAAGTGATCAATGGCCAGCTGATGCTACTGGTAAAAGAAGATCGTGGAGCGGATGGCAAGCCGCTTTATATGCTACCTGCAGGTCGTATAGAACCCGATCATGACCGATCTCTTGATGACGCTGCTAAAAGACAACTCAGAATCTACTCTCGGCAGGTTATCTCACACCTGGAACAGGTAGAGACTATTGGCAGCCCCGATAGAGACAGTCGCGGCTGGTCTCTTACCGTCGTATATTTGGCTCTGCTATCAAGCCTTGAAGCATCTAAAACCTGTCAGAATACCCGCTGGATAAAAGTGACTGATGGTACACCCGACCTGCCTCTTGCATACGATCACAGCAAACTCGTTAAAAAGGCACTGGGTCGTCTCAAAAGTAAAATACAGTACAGTACTCTTCCGGTTTACCTACTCCCTGAAGAATTTACTCTTTCTGACATACAAACCGTCTTTTCAGCAGTTCTGGATAAAATCCCACCCATGCGATCGATTCGTAACCGCTTCCTGAAAGAAGATTTATTGATTGATACCGGTAAACAAAGAAGAGGAAGCAACCGACCCGCTGCCTTATACAAGGTCAACAAGAACTCACAAACCTGGCTCTTTGACAGACTCTACCTGAGCACTCAATAGCCAGGAACTTTACGGGGAAATGGACCAGGAGCCTGTTCAAGTTAAGACAATTTCTGCCTAAATCTCAGAAATAACAACCTAAATCCTACAGGCTCCTAAAACCAGCTGGTCATGGCAATATCCTGCTGATAGAGATCCTCCCGAAAGCGGACTCTGCCAGATTCATCAGGCCAGGCCGTAAAATAGACAAAGTAAATCGGCACTGGTTCCAGCAACCTTCGCTTGTAGGTCAGCTCTTCCGGTGTGGGTTGATGCACCCACGCCATGGACTGTTCGTTAAAGATCGTTTGGATCAGACCCGCAATCCCTTCAACCCTAGTGCAACCTGAGCTAAAGCTCCTTTTACTTTCTTCAAACAGCTCAGGCTTATCCGTGTCGTGCAGATAAACGCCATACTGATTAGGCAGATCCAGCTTGAATCGGCCCAGCCTGTTTGTTTCACTGGGCTGCTGCTCAAGCCGATACCGGAATGTCCTGGGGGTCAGTGATCGCCAGTTAACGCTATCAATGGACACAACCGGTGCGCGATCATCCCAACTCTCATACACGACAAAACCTTCATGCTTTAAAAAGCCCGGCTTTTTCTTCTCAGCCCTTAGCATCGAATGGGCAGCAATTGAATGCGGAACCTTCCAAATGGGATTAAAAGTGACACTTTCAATCTGATCGTTAAAAACCGGGGTTTGCTTATGTCGAGTTCCAACAATAGCCTTATGGGTCACTTGATTAGACTGACTCTTAACCCAGGCTACATTGAATCCGGCTATATCTACGCGAATGTGTGGGTATGGCAGTTTAGGCGGCAACCATCGAAGGCGCTCAAGATTTGCCTTAAGCGTTCTAATTCTCTGGTGAGTGATAGCCAGCAATGCTTGACGCGTCATTACCCCCAACCTTCCATCGGGGCCGAGATCAAACTGAAGCTGAACCTGAGTCAATACATCTTTATGCGCCTGCGTGTAAACCGTTCCTTCCAGCTTTTCCACAAGATCCAGGTCCATGAGCCACTGATTCAGGCGAGCAACAGCCGGATGCTGGTCATCTTCAAAGAAAATCAGGTCATCAGGAAATTCCTGACCCGCTTTCAAACTCCAGCTTTTAAGCTTTTTCAAGCTACTGACCAGAGCCTGATATTGAGGGAGTTCTGGCTCAAGCCCCTTCAGATCCTGAATTGAATATTGATGTGGTTGACCTTTGCTCTGTCTGGGTTGATCTGGTATCCGCCAGCCTGGCTGAAAGAGATGCCTGTCCAAACGCCCCTGATCCAAATAAAGAGCGTATCGACGAACCACTTGTTGAAGTTCTTCAGGAGAATGATTCGAAACCAGGCGCTTCCAGTCCTGATCTTCGACCGGAATACCCTGATCAGGCAATCCCGCGATCCAGTTTATATAAGCCGTATTATCGGCCTTAGCGGCAAGAGTGAACCAAATCAGCATTACAACCCATTTACGCATGATATCCTCGTCTACAGCTGTGCCCTGGGCACAAAGTCAGGTGGCTATAAACAGACTAAAGAGAGCTGATAACGATTTCGCAAAGGGAGAGCATAAGCTGCCGACCAAGAGAAGATTTTATATATAGATGGTTATCCCTGAAGATCAGAGCGACAAAAATCTGTCGAATAGAAGCAGTATTGGATACCCAGACAAGATCAAACCTTTAGATATTCAGTTCTCTGACAACTTTCAGAAAACAACCAACCTTAACAGCACCATCCTATATCTCCCTATTCAAAGAGCAGGTACTGAGCGCCAGCACTGAGTGTCAACCTGTAGACATTCAAGCTAGCCCTGTCAGACTTTCACTCCCTGACTATCTTTTTCAATTGATTGACATACCCCCAATAATAAACGAAGAAAGTCGTATTATTCCGTTCACATCACCCATAGAGCTACAAATAGAGCTACAAATAGAGCTACAAAATAAAGATTCCCATCAATGTACAACATCTGACAAAAGCTCTTAATAAGCCGGAAGAAAGTGAAAAGGTGTTACCTGCGATCCCAAACGTGACGTAACACTAAGGCAAACAACTCAAATAACGCCCTTCCCAAACCTCTTCGACCAAAGAAAACACACAGCGAAGTAAGTATTGATGCGTATCAATTTACAACTGGCACGTATTATGCATAATACCTTCCCGTAGCAATCGCCCAGGCCGGAGAAGGAATGCCGGTAAGGAAAGTCGGTTGCATGCTCTCTGGATTGTGAAAATCCGTTTTGCTTTGACATCACCACTTTTTTTCAAAGCACATTATTTTTAGCCAAAGGCGATTTGGAACAAGAATGAGTATACCTGCACGAAGCCACATGGAAGCTTATCTGAAGTACCTCAGATCCAATGTGCAATTGGAAGACAACAACACTCTTCAAGTAGAAGACAGTGTTAAGACTGAAGACTCAGTCAAGGTTGAAGACTCAGTCAAGGTTGAAGCTGAATATCTAAGAAGTATTTATAAAGTTCTGCCAAGAGAACAAGGTCTGCAAATGACCGTCAGACAGGCAAAAGTCCATACTTCTATCAGACCCTGATGCTCTATAACAGCACAACACTCAGAGTTGAATAACAATGGCTGAACAAAAAAAGAAACCTAATGACCTGACAGATTGTTAACCTGTCAGGACTTACATGAAATTCTTCATTGACTGCCGAACCAACCTGCTGTTAACTCCTTCCCTCCCGATTGGCTATGGAATACGGCATGAACACACCGACTTCTGTCCAGAAAAATGTTCTCGGTGAACCTCTTCAACCTTGCTGCCTTGACCCTGCAACCGGAATCTACAGGGATGGTTATTGCCATACAGACGATAACGATATTGGTCGTCACGTTGTTTGTGCAAAAGTGACCAAGAGCTTCCTGGAATTTTCACTTGAGCAGGGCAACGACTTGATCAGCCCCAACCAGGCTCATAGCTTCCCCGGACTGAAAGACGGTGATCTCTGGTGTCTCTGTGCACAACGTTGGAAACAGGCTTATGAAGCCGGCGTTGCACCTCCGGTCTATATGAGATCAACTCACGAAAATGCACTTGAAGTTATTAGTTTTGGAATATTGAAATCAAAAGCCATCGATATTCATTAATGAACAAAACTACTGTTCAGATTAAAATGGCAGTAAGCTAACACTTCAAGAAAGAAAGCCATGAGTGACAGAAACAATTTTTCACCTCATAGAGGCTGAAATGCCTTCATGGTCAACAGAACCTATTTGAACGCCTGAAATAACAAGCTATCATGCCAGACAGTCCAAACCTGAAAGGCATTCATAACTTCGTATTGCTTGATATGAATTCGATAGCCCTGACGGTATATTCATAATGAAAAGTTTTAACAAGACAGGGATCTCAGGCTTCAACTGTAGATTTTAAACAGGCACAATAGATTCGGCCTGTTGATCAGAATGAGTTCCCGTCAGGATAGAAGTCCACAATGCAGTACAAGTGTACAGAACAAACATCTCAAGTAATCAGTCATGAGCACAATATGCCCAATGCAGAAAGAGACGATCTGAAAGCTTCGGACTCAGATACTCAATGCAGAAAAACACCTTCTTCTGATGAACCGTCTTCAGATGTAACCGCTGAAAAAAATGATGCACTATCCAGCTCTGAAGCACTTCGACTGATCAGGGAGCGCTGGCCTGAAGCTTTTCGTGTAGCCTCGCCCAGACCTTTAAAAGTGGGCATTCATAACGAGATGAAGCAGACAGGGGAGTTCCCTGTCAGTACCATCAAGAAAGCTTTAAAGCTCTTTACCCAGCAGGATCGCTATCTTCTGTCCATCAAGGAAGGTAGAAACCGTGTAGACCTGAATGGCAAATCTTCCGGCAAGGTCAAATTGAAAGAAGCGGTTAATGCGGAAATTCTTTTGTATCAAAGACAACAGACTCGCCAGAAAAAAGATCAGCGAGTCTTCGTAGGACAGCTCAAGCTGGTGACCGAGCAACCCGCTCAAAGTCATACCACGGATGCTGCCAATACTCAGAGTTCCACCACTCAGGAATAATATCATGGCTACCGCTTGTGCCAGACATATCCTGGTTAAAACACGGGAAGAAGCTGAGAAGCTCAAGAAGCAGCTTGATAAGGGTGCCGACTTTGGCCAGCTGGCCAAAAAACACTCCCAGTGCCCATCCGGTAAAAAGGGAGGAGACCTTGGTGAATTTCGACAAGGACAAATGGTAAAAGCTTTTGATCAAATCGTGTTCCGAAAAGAAATTCTGAAGGTGCATGGCCCAGTCAAAACCCAGTTTGGCTTCCACCTGATACAAACGCTTTATCGAAACGACTGAAACCCTAAGAGCCTGACCGAGAATAGAAAGATCGGTCAGGCCCCTAGTACAGAAAAACAATTTACTTGTCCTGTAGCAATGCCGGAATTCTCCATTCTGGCATTCTCCCCTGACATCGTTCAGGATTTCATTTATGCCAGCCCGCTATCGCATTCTTTTATCGTCTGAT
>NZ_JBPCXO010000161.1:0-25168 GCF_051008435.1 Endozoicomonas sp.
AACGAGTCGAATTATTCGATGGATTCGTGAGAATAGTTGACCTATTTAATCGAATTCATCGAATAATTGGGCCGTTCTTTCTGGAATTTAGGCCGAAATAGTCTTAAGTCCGACAGGCTCCTAGGGGCCTGTCGGGCTAAAGACCACCTCCGTCCAGAACAGCCATGAGCAAAAAATCATTGACCTCCAGGAGGATGAAATAATTCTCGCGATAAATAAAAATCCAAATGGAGCTTATTCATGTGCGACAGCCATAAACATGTAAGCATTAACTCACCTGTAATCCTTATTATTGCAGCGGTTCTCGGCTTGCTCAGTGGCTGGCTGGATATTGCCATGGTCAACCATATCTGCGAGGTCATCGCCGATATTTTTATTCGACTGTTAAAACTTGTCAGTCTGCCTATTATTTTCTTCTCTCTTGTGTCCACCCTGTCGGGCATGAGCGGCATGGCCGATGTTCGCTCTCTGGGTGGGCGGGTCATCAAGTACACGCTTCTGACGACCCTGTTATCAGCAACTTTGGCACTGGGGCTATATCTACTGCTAGACCCATCCCAGAACGCTTCAAGGCTTCTGGATAACAGCTCGCCGACTGTGACCACCGTCAGCTATTGGAGCCACCTTCTCAATATTATTCCTTCAAACCTGATTGAGCCCTTTCTCAATAACAACGTAATGGGTGTTCTGTTTCTGGCGCTGGTACTCAGTGGTTCCATCCTTTCATTAGGACAGGAGCACAAGAAAACCCTGAACCAACTCTTCGAAAGCCTGTTTGCTGCAGTTATGAAAATGACCGGCTTCTTTCTGAAGCTGATGCCCCTGGCAGTCTGGGCCTTTGTCAGCTTGTTCGTTAAAGATGTGCAAAATCATGATGTACTTCAGGGACTGGCCATTTATTTACTCTGCGTTTTACTGGCCAATCTGATTCAGGCTGGCGTCATCCTGCCTACATTGCTGAAGATTCGGGGAATAGCGCCGGTTAATACCCTCAAAGCCATGTGGCCAGCCCTGACTATTGCTTTCTTTGCCAAATCTTCCAGTGCCGCTCTGCCCTCTGCGGTCGATTGTGCCGAACGAAGACTGGGCCTTCAGCGTAAAGTGGCTCGTTTCAGCATGCCCTTGTGCATTACGGTCAATATGAATGCTTGCGCTGCCTATATCCTGATTACCGTACTCTTCGTTTCCCAGAGTAATGGCGTGCAATTTACTTCGCTGGAAATGTTTTCCTGGATTCTTGTGGCCACGATTGCAGCCATTGGTAATGCGGGTGTTCCCATGGGGTGCTACATGCTCTCCAGCGCCTTTCTGGCTGCCATGGGAGTGGATATGCAACTGATGGTGCTGATTCTGCCTTTCTATGCATTTATCGATATGCTGGAGAGTGCCATAAATGTCTGGTCAGATTCCTGTGTCACCGCCATGGTTAATCAGGAACTGGTTGCTGAAGGTGAGCAATCTTTGGAAGAAGTTTAATCGGCTAATTCTCTGCCCTCTTGGGCAGAGAATAAAAAGGTCAATATTGGTTAGCTGATGGACTTCACAACATTACCAATAGCCTTGCAGAGGGTATCCAGATCTTCATCAGAGATCACATAAGGCGGCATGACATAGACCAGCTTACCGAATGGTCTGACCCATACACCCTGCTCTGGAAAGCGGGGCTGAATTTCAGACATTACCACGGGTTCTTTCAACTCCACCACACCGATGGCTCCCAATACCCGGACATTATCAACGGTTTCCAGTTCAGCACAGGGAGATAATCCATCCCATAGTTTTTTCTCTATATTGGCCACCTGATTTTTCCACTCACCTGTGGATAAAATCTCCATGCTCGCCACACCTGCTGCACAGGCTAACGGATTTGCCATGAAGGTGGGACCATGCATGATCGGGCCAGTGGCACAAATCGTCTGACTGACTTTCTCAGTACACATCACTGCAGACAAAGTCATATAGCCACCCGTCAAGGCTTTACCCACGCACATGATGTCAGGAATGACATCAGCGTGTTCACAGGCAAACATTTTACCGGTACGACCAAAACCCGTGGCAATCTCATCATGAATCAACAGCACTTCATGCTCATCGCAGAGTTCTCTGACTTTTTTCAGAAAATCCGGTGAATAGAAGTGCATCCCACCTGCCCCCTGGACGATAGGCTCAATAATGACAGCCGCTACCTGATGGCTCAGTGATTCCAGCTCGCTTCGAAATACCTCAATGTGCTGGTCTTCAAATGGTTCATCAAAGTCACATCCAGGCCTGGGAACAAAATGATGGTCGGGAAGAATACCGGTAAATAAATGATGCATGCCATTGTCAGGATCACAGACAGACATTCCCCCTGTGGTATCACCGAAATACCCTCCCTTAAAGGTCAGCAGCTTGTTTTTTCCGGTTTCCCCTTTGCACTGCCAGTATTGCATGGCCATCTTGATGGCTACTTCTACGGCAACGGATCCGGAATCAGCAAAAAATACGGTCTTAATGGGTTCAGGGGTCAATTCAACCAGTCTGCGGGACAATTCAATAGCGGGCTTGTGAGTCAGTCCACCAAACATGACATGAGACATGGAGTCGACCTGATCCTTAATGGCCTGATTCATAACCGGATGGTTATAACCATGAACCATACACCACCAGGAAGACATACCATCAATCACTTCCCTGCCATCACTCAAGCGAAGTCTTACCCCTGAAGCACTTTCAACAGCAAATAATTCATACTGGCTGGGTGTTGTCCCATAAGGGTGCCAGATATGACGGGCATCAAACTCAAGATCAGACTGTGTAATGGTACGATCCAAAATCGGCTCCAACGTCTTCAGGTATACAGGAGGTTTTGAATAATATGCTAAATCCCCGGAACAATTCACCGATAGTTGCCTTATTACTGAAACATTTTCATACAAGCCATGGACAGGCTAACTTTTTATGACCAAACCAATGAGCAAAAATGGCTGGGATAGCCGCTTTTACAAGGGGGCCGAGGTGGCCAGTGATCTGGAAGCCGTTCTATCTTCCCTCATTGAGCATCACTACGATCTTCGCTCTAATCGTTTCGACTATGAGACCTGTAAAACATCCGGCGATTACAACAAGATCCAGCTACTGGCCCGATCTCTGGGTGACTTTGACCCTGGAGCATTAACCTCCCTGGCCGCACGCAAGGCTTTCTGGCTCAACCTATACAACATTCTGATCTTGCACGTCGTCATGTCGGGTGATCAGATACAATCCATCATGGAAAAACAGGATTTTTTCCAGGGCTTTCGTTATCAGCTCAAACCACACGCCTTTTCACTGGACGAAATTGAACATGGCATTCTCAGAGCCAATACACCGTCTTTCAGAAAACTGAGAAAGCCGCTACGACGTCGTCATCCAGCCTATCTCCATATCATGAACCCGCTGGACCCCAGAGTTCATATGGCCTTTCATTGTGCCAGCCTCAGCTCAGCACCACTCAGAGTATTCAACCCGGAATCCATAGAGAAAGAACTGGAGAGCGCATCTTCTGACTTTCTCAGCCGGCATGTCTCTCTCTTGGAAAATCAGCTGTCATTACCGAGATGTTTTTATTGGTATAAGAAGGATTTTGGACAAAAGTTCGGACTTTTAAACTTTATTGAAAAACATCATCCCGACCCTCAGATCAAGCAACAGATTGGCCATCAGGGCAACCGGATAAAAATCCATTTCACTGAATTTGACTGGACACTGAATAGCATGGAGAAATGAGTTACAATTGTCCGATTAACCCTTAATTTTTCAGCCGCAGTAGAACCCAATGACCGCATTGTTCGTCAATCAGCTTACCACTCTTGATTTCAGCTACCTTTCCCCGGAACGAGGTGTTGTAGGGGAAACCTGGCTGGTCGATGTCATTCTCCGGGGTGATTTGGACGAGCAGGGCATGGTGTTTGACTTCGGTCATGTCAAAAAGCAGATCAAGGCCTCTCTGGACATTCTTGCTGACCACCGTTTGCTTGTGCCTTCGGCTCACCCTGCAGTGACCGTTAAAGCAGAAAATGAAGAACGCATCTCTGTCCAGATGCAAACCAGTACGGGTGATCTCATCGAGTGCAAGGCCCCCGCCCCTGCCATTCTGCTGGTCAATGCCCAGGAAGTGACTCCGAAGGCCCTGACCCCATTTCTGGAAAAAACACTGCTCGACGAACTGCCTGATAACGTCAAGGGTGTTGAGCTCCATATCTATCCAGAACAGTTTTCCGATGCCTTCTACCATTACAGTCATGGCTTGAAGAAACACTTAGGTGACTGTCAAAGAATTGCTCATGGTCACCGCTCTCCGATCCATATTTATTTCAATGGACAGCGTGACCCTATGCAGGAAGCAGGCTGGGCACAAACCTGGAAAGATATCTACATTGCCACCCGTGAAGATCTGCTGGAGCAGGTGACCATAGGCAAACAAAACCACCTTCGATTTGGTTATACCTCTGATCAAGGCTACTTCGAGCTGACCATCGCAGAAAGTCGTTGCTACCTGATTGACACAGACAGCACCGTAGAACTTCTGGCAGAACATATTGCTTCTACACTGAAAGCCCGTAATCCGGACCAGTCAGTGCGGGTTGTAGCCTTTGAAGGGTTCAACAAGGGCGCTGTAGCAGAAAAATAAACCCCCTATATTTTCTCTCATAAATCTCTGCCTGGAGATTTATGCCATTTCTTATACTGGCTGGTTCCCGTTATTCAGGAAAAATCTGGGAGCCTGCCGGACATAAGGCCATTTCGAGCTGAAATTCGACAGACTCCCAGCATTCATTGAAACGTCCACTGCTTTTGGTTAGCAGGGCAACTAGAATAAATATCATACAGACTAATTTAGAAATGGATTTCTTATGGCAATCGAAGATATCAATAACCGCCCCGTCCCTCCGACTGCCCCCAAACAGGATCCGGAACTGGGCGTATCCAGCCAGCAGCAGGTTGAAGAAGAAGTTGAGCTCACCTTTGAAGACCTGAAAAGCAACATGGAAGAGATGCTGCAATTCAATTACGCCATCATTCATGAACTGCTGGGACAAATTGCAGCCATCAGCCCCTATCGGGCCGATATGGCTCAGGGGAAACAGCCCGAAGTTGCAGCAATAGAAGCTTCAGACGCAGCCAAATCAGTCCCCATTGCGCCGGTGGGCGAAGCCAGTGCATCAGCCTACCTGGCAGGTCTTCAGCATATTGAAGGCATGATGGGTAATCACGATATGAAACTTCAGGAAATGTTCGACAAACTGGCTCTGTCACGCTCAGGCAGAAAATCAGATCTGGAAAACCAGGGTCTCGAGTTTGAACGTTTGAAGTCCATCATCATCCAGGCTGAAGGTCGAATGAATCAAACCCTTAGCCAGATGCCTGAAACCCTGCCGGAACATACTGGCCGCATGCTTAAGGAAATGCTGCCTGAGTTTACTGAAAAGCTGCAGAAGTACGATGGCAGCTTTCGCGAAGCTCTCATGGAAGTACGTGAAGAGATTCTCAGGATCAGCTCACACCAGTGACAACATATGATTATCCCACTGACTGTGTCTGAACGGTGTCATGGACACTTCCTCTGCCCGTCCATGATGACATTTCAGGAGTTGAATATTTCCCAGGCCATTACTAACCGCCAGCAGTCCAGAGGCTGTTTTGGCAGCTCCGGCACAATCACGATTATGGATCAGGGTTTTCAGCTCTCCGGTCACCACATCAATTAACCCGATTCTATTCCCCCTTGGGCTGGTTACAGCCAAGGTATTGCTGTCAGGCAAAATGCAAACACTGGCAATGTAACCATGAAATGTCAGCCATTCGACTTCTGTCGCTTTTACCGGTTTTATTGGCGAACCTCGCTGATGAAGAGCCACCAGCGGTAGAACATCTGGATCGCCCTGATACTGCATGCCAATAGCAACGGTACCCTCTGGTGATACATCCAAATGCCGGATACTCAAGGCAGGATCAATGAAAACCTGCTTTTCCAACTCAGCGCCTGTATTGCGGTCAACATAGAGCAAAGCTGGTTTCAAATTATCTGGGTTTAATGTCGTACGCCCTGAATCAGGATGGGTTTGAATACCTCCCAAAGCCACAACCAGTGTTTCACCATCAGGCATCATGGCAATTTCATGGGGGCCTGAACCATTCAGAGCTAACTCCCCTGCTTTTTTATAGCCCTGCTCCGCATCATAAACACCGACAACACCTTGCAGCGTTTCAAGATTATTCTCCGTGGTATAAAGCCATCGACCATCCTGACTGAAAACACCATGACCATAAAAGTGTCTCGATGGATCACTGAGCACCGAACGCATAGCCCGTTCCGGTTGCTTCCAGTTCAGTTGATACAGCAAGCGACCCGGCCTTCTGTCAAACACCACCACTTCAGAACTGGATGGCCTGGCTGCTATATCGTGAGCTCTTGCAGCTATTGGCCAGCGCCCCAGCTCTTTTCCACTCCCGGTAAAAGTCTGAATGAAGTACTGACCATCAGGGTCTCTGGCTACACTGATCAATGCCGACGAAGATTGGGATGTCGTTGAACAACCGGACAGGGATAATCCGGTCAAAGCCAACCCTGTTTTGAGAAAAGCACGCCGATTTAACACTCAGTCACCGTCGTTGGTATTAAAACCAAGAGGGATATTCAAAGCAGATGAAGCTTTCTGAATATTCACACGTAAGTCTGACAAATTTTCATTCAGTGCCAGCAGGGGCTCCCTGCCATGTAATTCCATCAAACCGAAAATGGATACGGGCAGCAGCTCCATTTCATTTTCAAGGCGGATCAAATCTTCTTCCAACCCCTGCCAGACCTGCCGGTCCTGTTCAGACAGAGCGCTTTTCAGAACAAAAGAGGTCATTTTCTGACCTGCAGTTAAGGAATGTTTGATGTTGCTGAGCGACTGTCCACTACGCCAGGATTCAGCCAGATAATGATTCACCTTCTGCTTCCCTAATGGCAGTTTGACTTCCCGAATCAATCGAGAGGACAGTACATCAAGGCTGTTCAAAACCAGCGTCGGAACCGTCACCTGCTTTTCAGGCTCTACGCTGTTGTATTCGTTATTAAGCGTGCCATGCAATTGCCACTTTCTTGTCATCTCATCAGTATTCAAAACCAATGTATTACTGACCGCCTTAAGAAAACGACAACGGTTATCTTCTCCAAGCAGGATACGCTGCCCGTTGCTCGGATCAAACAGTAAATATTCCAGTGCAGAAAGCCCCTGAACGATGACACTTTCTTCGGTCAAATTTTCTCCAACGGGCTTTTTCAATAACGCTTCTATTTTTCGTCCCGTCAGGTTTTTCTTGTCAGGCCAGAATTGAAAGCGCCAGCTTTCCATGTTCTCTTCCAGATAAATCTGGGAGACAGCCTCAACACTCTGCCAGGCCAGCATGGCATCACTCCAGCTTTTACGAAGAGCCTGAAAGTTTTCTTCGACAGGACTGGTACAAAAACTGGCAGATTGCTGATTCAGTTCAGCCGCTCGCTGATGCATCCCGGAAAGATCAGCAATGATCACATCATTCAGATAGGCTTCTTTGCTTGCAGCCTCGTTATATTCATCCTGACTGCAACCCACCAGCAATAGGGACAAACTGATCGTCCAGATCGGAAGTCTTGGGAAATTCATCATAATGAGCCTATAAACTTCAGTAGTGCTGACCTCTGCTTTTTGTCCATGGCCACAAAACGATCTCTGGCAGCCTGAGCTTCACCACCATGCCAGAGAATGGCTTCTTTAAGGGTTCTGGCCCGGCCGTCGTGCAGAAAAGTCGCTTCTATACTCACTTCATGAGTCTTGCCTATTCCCCAGAGTGGAGGGGTACGCCATTCAACACCACTGGCTAGAAATTCGGGCCGATGATCGGCAAGTTCTTCACCCATGTCGTGTAATAGCAAATCGGTGTAAGGCCAGATCAACTGATCAGACTGCTCTGGCTGATCTTTAAGACGTGGCGTTTTATAACTGGGGATATGACAGGCAGCACAACCTATGTTGTTAAACAGTTTCTTGCCTTTCAGCACGACTTTGTTCTTTGCCTCTTGTCTGACAGGCACCGCCAGGTTGCGAGTATAAAACGTGACTTTTTTGAGAATCTTGTCTGAAATCTCTGGTTGTTCACTGGTCAACAGATCTCGGCAGGATGTCTGGGATTCACTGCAATTCTCTTCCATAAAAAGAGTGGAAGTGATCCCCATGTCACTATTAAACGCAGCCGCATTTTGTTGTTTGAGGTTCGGTTGCCCTGCTTTCCAGCCAAAGCGCCCCATGACCGTTCGGTTTTGTTCCAAATCCCAGACCCGGTTGGCACGTCCGGAAATACCATCATCGTCTCGATCATCAGGGTCTTCATAGGTTAACAGGCTGGAGTCCGTTAATGCCTCCAGCAGCCCTAACCCGATCATGGGAGAAGCCACCCTTGGCGACATCAGGAGATTATCGGGCAGTGGTCCATAACCGGGGTTGGTAATGCTGAAATGGGGTTTCCTCAATTCTACTTTTTCGCCACCCTTCAGGATCACCTTAGAATACTCATAACGAACCTGAACTCTTCCTTCTGGAACACTACCAGGCAGGGCGAAATCCTGAATCTGCGAGCCATAAACAGGATGAGGCACTGAACCCTGCGTGAGTAATACCTGGGAGTCAGTATCTGCGGTGGCCGGCAAACTGACCCTCATCAAAAGAGAGACTTTGTTGAGATCATTATTGTTGGGCGCATGACCGCGACCGTCCTTGATATGGCAATTCTGGCAGCTATTGGTATTGAACAGTGGACCCAGCCCATCCCGAGCGGTAGTTGAGGAAGGAGAGGCTACCCAGGGATTACGGAAAAAACTGTTTCCGACATTAAAATCCAGCCTGCGTGTGACTTTCATATTGCCTGCCGGCATTGAGAAAGCATTACGACCTGCGATGGTGACCGAGGTGTCCCCCCCCGGTCTTTCTTCACCGGGTTCAAAAACGGATTGCTCCTCCTGAAAGCAACCCGCCAACAGCAATAAAACCAGTGTTAGAAAACCTGTCCTTGTTTTCATTCTCAGAACTCGTGATCAGCATTATCCGGATTCAGCTGGGTAATCCCCATGGCTCCAGCGACTTCTTCTATTGTTGTAGTCTGTGCAACCAGAGCATTAATAGCCTTTTGAACCAATTCATGCCCTTCACGGTTATCTGCTGCGATCAACTGATCGAATGCAACATTGTCATCTTCAGCAGAGTCTACAATCGCCTGAAGCGCTGATCGGGTGGTATTCAGCTCTTGCGTTGCCTTGTCGGAAAGCGTTTTGTCTTCCTCTTTCAACCACGTCAGAATACTGGGGCCTTCTATCTTGGTACCATCCACTCTCTGATAGCTACCCAGAAAAACATTACGAACACCCTGTGCGTTATAGAAGTGAGAATAGTGAGTGTTATCACTGAAGCAGTCATGCTCATCTTCGGTTGAATTGGCTTCCAGTGCGACCTTCATTCTTTCACCGGCCAACTCTCCAAGGCTTAGGCTACCCATGCCAAAGAGCATCTTTCTCAATCCCTGATCCACACTCCCCTGCAGCAGCTCTGCACGGTAGTTATCAACAACACCCGGTTTCCATTGCTCTACCATGTATTCCAGATCGTTAATCAACAGATCAGTGACCTTTAGAAGGTACTCACCTCTTCTGTCACAATGACCATTGGTACAGTCTAAACCTTTGGCATAATCACTGGCCGGACGCTCTCCAGCACCAGGCCCATTGCCATTCAGATCTTGGCCCCATAACAGAAACTCAACCGCGTGATAACCTGTGGCAACATTAGCTTCACTGCCACCCAGTTCATTCAGGCTGGCCAATAGCTCAGGTGTGATTACACTCAGACTTAATGTATTTTCACCCACCCTCAGCTGGTTATTAGCAACAATATTTGCCTCAGCACCTGCATTACCCATTTCATGGCCATACTGACCGGCATCGACGTAATCGATCATTCCCTCATCCAGAGGCCAGGCATTCATCTGCCCTTCCCAGTCATCAACGACAGGATTTCCGAAACGAAATACTTCTGATTGCATGTAAGGAACACGAGCGGCCTTCCAAGCTAGACGGGCATTTTCCAACGTGGCTTCGTCAGGATTGATGACCAGCTGACTCACCGCAACACGCAGTGCTCTTGCTGTGATCAATGCGTCTTCAAACGTGGCAAAAGCGACCTCTGCATACTGTTTGATGACAGGCTCTGCTGCCTGCTGAGAAATAGTAAGAGAAGAGAGAGATTCGTTGGGATCTGTTTTGTTACTGTCACTGCACCCTGCCAGCAGGAGTCCGGAGATCGCAAGCGCAGCCATTGTTTGCTTGGAAAGCATGAAAGTCTTCCTTGTAGCCTTATCTTTCGCTATGGGCATTTATGTTCTTATTCTTGGATTCACTGGCAGCGAATTATATTGAGAATAATTCTCATTACAACAAAAAGAATAAGATCTTGTAATCACTAACCTTCTGTATCGGTAATCAGCAACAGAATACAAGGCCCTTCTTCATCAACAGGCTGCCGCATTCGGACGCCTGGGCTAAGGCAACATAGAAAGAAAGACTCTCAAAGCTTTAGAAAGATCAAAATCTTCTCCGGTATCCGGATGACAGTTATCAATGCCCTCGAGAATCATACCGGTGTGTCCCTTGATCAAGGCCGCTGCATTGATCGTGATATACCAGAGCGTTTCATCCGATTCAGGCGTACTGATTTTGAGCTGTATCAATGCCTGTAATTCTTTAATACAGCTTTCAGCAGACTCATAAAGCTCGGGACATAACTCTTTATTGGCCAGTGCCGGTCCAAACATCAGCTTGTATAAGGCAGTATTCCTTTTCGCGAAATCGACATAGGCCAACCCGACTTCCACCAAGGCTGCATCAAGATCCGGACTGGCTTCTGCGCGGGCAATTAAATACTGGCGAAGCTCCGAAAAACCATTGGTCGCCAGTGCCACCAACAGCGCATTTTTGTCAGGAAAATGTCGATAAGGTGCAGTTTGGGAAACCCCCACAGCCCTCGCCAGAGCCCTGAGACTGAGTTTATCAATTCCGTCTTTTTCCAGCTGTCTGCGAGCTTCTGCCAGCAACGACTCTCTTAAGTTTCCGTGGTGATATGAGGCCATAAATCAACTCGTCACTATAAAAATGCCATGATCTGGATATCGCTGTTCATTCTATTTTTATCGTTTGATGTTACCAACGTCAACATTGTTGACAGTGAACACATTAGTCGCCTAGCATTACTTAAAACAATAAACATGGCAACCAACGGAATGCTTCTAATGCCTCTTAATAGTCGACTCTCCGCCTGCCTGGCTTCCATTGTGCTGGCAGGGCTCAGCTCAATCGCTACGGCCCAAGACAAGCCTCCTGCCATGGTTGAAATTACGCCAGTTGAATATCAAGCCTACGCACAACCTATTCGTACCAGTGGCATTCTTTCTTATAAATCCCAACAATCTTTGTCATTTAAAACGGCTGGCCCAATCCAGTACCTTGGGGTTGACGAGGGTGACAGAATCGAGTCAGGACAGCTACTGGCCAGGCTGACACCTGAAGAAATAAAAGCCCAGGTGGATGAAGCTCAGGCCAGAGTAGAAATGGCCAGAAATAATATGAATCGTTTCAGCCAACTTCATAAGAGTAATGTCCTCTCCCTGGAACAACTGCAATCGGCTGAAACCGATCTGGCAGTGGCTGAAAGTCAATTAAGAATCAGCCGTTTCAATCTCAAATATTCGAGTATTGAAGCCCCATCCAAAGGTCTTGTTCTGAGAACCTTTGTTGAAGAGAACGAATTGGTGAATGCCTACCAACCCGTGCTTATGGTGGCAGACACAGACCAGGGCTGGGTGATACAGACCGGTGTCACAGATGAAGATATTGTCCGACTGCAAAAAGGCGACAAGGCCAGAGTAACATTTGATGCCTGGCCCACAGAGGTATTTGAAGGAACCGTCAGCCAGCTGGCAACTTTGGCTGATGAAAAAACAGGTACGTTTGAGATAGAGATCACTTTACCTGAAAAGAACAATCGTCTGCGTTCAGGTTTCATCGGTCAGGTGACCCTGATCCCTTCTGAAAAAAAACAGGTGGCACTGTTTTCTGTTAACGCCATTGTCAGAATGGCTCAGCAACAAGCTGAAGTGTTTATTTATGACCCTGTAACCCGTCGTGTAAAGCTCAGACGTATCACAGTGGACTTCCTTGAGCCCGGCCAAGCTGCCAGCAGCGATGGTTTGCAGGCTGGCGACCCGCTGGTTACTTTGGGAGCTGGTTTACTCAGGGATGGTGAGCGTGTCACTCCGGTTTCTGATCCCGCTCTTCTCACCGTTGGAGAGTAAGTGTCATGAAGTTGCCAGCCATAGCCATTGAAAATCGTCGTTTCACACTCGTCCTTCTGCTGTTGTTGATTATGCTCGGCGTCGTGTCTGTTCAAAACATGCCACGCTCCGAAGACCCCCAGTTTGAATTCCCTGCCACCATGATTCGTGTCGTTTATCCAGGCACTAATCCTATGGATATGGAAAAACTCATTGTTGATCCGATAGAAGAAGCCATCAATGAGCTGGATGACATTAAAGTCCTGAAATCCAACATTGAAGACGGTCTTGCTGTGATCAATGTCGAATTTCTTTATGGATCCGATCCTCAGGAAAAATACGACGATGTGGTTTCTTCCGTCTCGAGAATACGGGGCGACCTGCCGGAAGACATTGCTGTTCTGGATATGGATAGAATTTCCCCGGTCGATGTCAACATTATCCAGATAGCTCTGATGTCTGACACTCAGGGCTATAGAGTCCTGAAACCTCTGGCTGAAAAGCTGGAAAAAAAGCTGGAGCGAATTCCCGGTGTAAAACGAGCCAATGTTGAAGCCTTTGCCGAGCAGCAGCTACAAGTCAAAGCGGATCTCGAAAAGATGAGGGAGCTGGGCATTGGGATTGAAGACCTGATTCAGTCTGTTCAGGTATCCGGTGCCAACCTGCCGGGTGGGCATGTCCTTTCTGGTAATCGACGATTTACCGTACAAACCAGTGGTGACTTCAGTTCGATAGAGGAATTAAAGAGAACCGCTGTTCACTCAAGTCCTGGTAAAGTCATCTACGTGCAAGATGTTGCCGATGTGGAACTTGCCGATGCTCTCCCCAGCTATCAGGCCCGTTATGAAGGTGTGAGGTCTGTCTTTATTACGGTGATTCAAAGAGAAGGCAGTAACATTTTCCAGGTCATGGACAACATCAAGTCCGAAATCAGCGAGCTGGAAGCCAGACTGCCAGATGGCGTTACCGTCGATATTACCCACGACCAGGCAGAGTCCGTTGAGGACCGAATCAGCCAATTCTTCGACAGTCTGGTTCAGGGGCTTATTCTGGTTGGACTTCTGACACTGATCTTTCTGGGCTTCCGGCCCGCTCTGGTGATTATATTAGCCATTCCACTGTCGTTTTATATCGGCATTGGCTGGCTGGATATCGCCGGCTACGGTATTCAGCAGATGTCCATCGCCGGTTTGGTCATTGCTCTGGGTCTGCTGGTAGACAATGCCATTGTTGTGACCGAAAACGTCGACCGATTTCTGCGTAAAGGATTACCTCCGGCAGAAGCTGCCGCCAAGGGAGCCAGCCAGGTGGGCTGGGCGGTGATCAGCGGGACCATGACCACAATTTTGGCCTTTGTGCCTATCCTGATGCTGCAGACAGGTGCGGGTGTTTTCCTTCGCTCCATGCCAGTCACTGTTATCCTGACCCTGCTGGCCTCCCTGCTTATAGCCTTAACCCTCTCCCCCTTGCTGGCCAGTTATCTTCTGAAGAAGAAAAAACAAGAACCGCCTTTCATGCAAAAGCAGGTCTTTCAATTTGCCCATGGCAGTTATAAAAGACTACTGACCACTTCTCTGAATTACCCTTATCTGGTGCTATTGATTGCAGTCCTGATTCTTGTTGGTTCTGTTGGGCTGGCAGGAAAACTGGGCGTCAGTATGTTCCCGAAAGCGGAAAAGCCTATGATCATGGTCAATATTGAGCTGCCTGAGGGTGCCAGTTTTGATCAAACCCAGGCTGTTGCTGAACAGGCAGAAGCAACTGTTCGCCAACATGAACTGGTTCGTTCAGTAGCGACCAATATTGGCAAAGGCAACCCCCGCATCTATTACAATATTTTCCCCAGCCGTCAGGTGCCCAATTATGCCCAGCTGGTTGTACGACTGAACACAGGCAAGCTTTCAATCGTTGAACCCTTTGTAGTTCAGCTGCGAGAAGAGTTCTCCAGGGTTCCAGGAGCCCGGATTACCATCAAGGAATTGTTGCAGGGGCCTCCTTATGAAGCGCCTATTGCTATCCGGGTGGTGGGGGATGATCTGGATAAAGTCTTGCTGGCATCCAGAGATGTGGAACGATTCATAGCGGATACGCCGGGAACCATTAACGTTGATAACCCTCTTGATAAACCTAAGGTTGATCTGAAAGTCACGATCAACCGTGAAAAAGCAGCGATGTACGCAGTGCCCATCAATGCCATTGATCAGGCGGTAAGAGCCAGCCTGGTCGGCCTGACAGTCAGTGAGTTTCGGGATGAAAATGGAGAAGACTACCCCATTGTTGTCAAATACCAGGGGGACAGTCGACCCAGGATAGAAGACTTTGACGCTATGATGGTGAAATCTGCTTCCGGTGCGCTGATTCCTCTCAAACAGTTAATCAAATTGGAATTACACAGTGCTCTGCCCCGATTCCAGCACCATATGACAGAGCGGATGGTAAGAATTACTGCCGATATTGAAGGCAGTTACCAGGCGGAAGCCCTGACTAACGTGATTGTGGACAAGCTGGATCAGTATGATTGGCCAGCAGGTGTGTTCTACCAGGTAGGGGGTGAGCAGGAACAGCGCAAAGAGTCCTTTGACGGCATGACCAAAGTGCTGCTCATAGCGTTGCTGGGCATTTTTGCGGTGCTGGTACTGCAGTTTAATTCCTTCACTCAGCCCATGGTGATTTTTGCTGCCATTCCTTTCGCAGTGACTGGCATGATACTGGCACTCTGGGTAGCCGGCTTCACTTTCTCATTCACAGCCTTCATTGGCCTGACTTCTCTGGTAGGCATCGTCGTCAATAACTCCATTATTCTCGTTGATTACGCCAACCAGCTGCGAAAAGAAGGTCATGACATCAGGGAAGCGGTTGTGATGTCGGCACAGACTCGCATGCTCCCGATCCTGCTCACAACCATGACCACCATTGGCGGCTTGCTCCCCTTGACTCTCTCAGGCTCTTCCATGTGGTCTCCCATGGGTTCCACCATTATTGGCGGGCTACTGGTCTCCACACTGCTGACCCTGATTGTGGTGCCAGTGTTGTATCAACTTTTAAGCAATAAAAAGTCATCATAAACTCAGTGCTTACCCTCCTCATCTGGGGAGGGTAAAAGCACAATAGAACAACATTCCCACAAAGTGGCTGCTCGTCTCTTTACACCCTGCCTTCTGAGCAAATAAAACCACAAGCATACGTAAACATAACCCTACGGAGCCTGTTTAGGCTCATGGTACAATTATACTTATTACCCTGCTGATAGGTCTGAGACATGACGACGTTTTATCTGAAGGCAAAGGAAATCTTCACTGAAGAAGGCATTCTTCAGGACAGTTTTCTGAAAATTACGGACGGCCGGATTGCGGCAATTGACTGTGAGCCCGAAGAAGACTCGGACATCATGGATTTGGGCGATAGCCGTATTGTCCCGGGATTCATCGATCTACACATCCACGGCAGTGGTGGCTTTGATGTTATGGATGCCAGCCACGAAGCCATCAATACGATTTCCAAAACCATCGCCGCCAAAGGCGTAGTAGGCTTCCTGGCTACCACCGTCACCGACACCTGGGAAAGAAACCTGGCCGCTTTAAGCAACGTTAAGCAGTGTATTGAACAAGGTGTTGACGGTGCTGAAGTTCTGGGAGCCTTCAGCGAAGCCATTTTCTTTTCTGAACGTTTCAAGGGAGCCCACGAAGGCAGCTACTTCCTCAAGCCCACCCGCGAAAGACTGGACGAAATGCTGGAAGCTTCTGGTGGCACCTTACGCTCACTGGCTCTGGCACCAGAGGTTGAAGGGGGCATTGACGCGGTGGAATACCTGACCAGCCAAAATGTCCGTGTCATGATTGGTCACACCGGTGCTACTTACGACGTCTGCAAGAAAGCTTTTGAAGCTGGAGCCGTTGGCGGTGTTCATATCTTTAATCAGATGATGGGCCTCCACCACCGTCAGCCAGGCACCGTCGGTGCCGTATTGCACCACCGTGATATCTATGCAGAACTGATTGCCGACGGCGTTCATGTCGACCCTGTGGTGATGGATCTGGTCTATCGTCTCAAAGGGGCAGATAAAACGGCCCTGATTACCGATTGCATGTGTGCAGGGGGCCTGAGCGATGGCGAATACCAACTGGGACTGCTCACCGTTCATGTGAAAGAGGGTGTGGCCAGAACAGAGTCAGGCGCACTGGCAGGAAGCACTCTGACACTGAATCGCGCCGTAGCCAATATGATTGAAAAAGTGAATGTCGATCCGCTGAGTGCTGTTCATATGGCCTCCCTGACGCCTGCTACCCTACTCGGTCTGAATGAAGAACTGGGCAGTATCAAAGTCGGTAAGCGTGCCTCGATAACCGTTATGAACAAGAACCACGAAGTCCTGATGACCTTTGTCGACGGTAAACAGGTTTTTAGCCTGTATTAATACGCTCTCTGCCCAGACATTTATTACAACCCATGCAACAAAAGCTGTCCGATTGGCCATTGCAGACTAGGAGCCTGTCGGACTTAAGGCAGTTCATAAAACTGCCTGATGACCTCGCACACTGCTAATCCTTCTTTGAATAGTCGCTGAGCAGCAATCGTTTATGATTGCCGCTCTTCTCTGGGTGTCAGGCCAAAATGGTTTTTATACGCCGTGCTGAAGTGAGAAGCATTGGAGAAACCGCAGGCAATCCCCACTTCTACCACAGGCATATCACTTTCTCTGAGCAGTTTTCTGGCATGCTCCAGTCTGAGTTTCAGATAGTGCTTGGAAGGGACTGTATCCAGATGTTTGCGAAACAATCGTTCTAATTGTCTGCGGGATATGCCCACCAAAGAAGCCAGTTCATCTGCACCCAGAGGCTCTTCAATATTGGCAGCCATCAACTGGGTGGCCTCTTCTATCTGGGGCTGGGGTTTTCTTGCTGGTGTCGCCACAAAGGAAGAGGGAGCAGGCTCTCCCAGACGGTCCCTGACCAGTAACTCAGACACGCTGGAAGCCAGATCAATACCCTGCTCTCTGGCTACCAGTGAGAGCATCATATCCAGAGCTGCAGTCCCTGCCCCACAGGTCATTCTGTTTCTGTCCAGCTCAAAGGCTCTCTGGCTTAATTCAATCTTGGGAAACTGTACCTGAAGAGCATCAGAAGCGCCTTCCAGCCTGGCCCGATAGCCATCTAAAAGACCGGTATGAGCGAGCAGATTCGCACCTTGGCCAATCCCACCCAGTACTGGCGTATTTGAAAGCGAAGTAAGAGGAATGTCGACCTTGGTATCCGATGCGGCCAGAATCACCACATCCATAGGCTCCAGAGCTGAGTGAGAAGGATTCAAAGACAACCCAACATTACTGACAACCGATGATTCTGCAATGACAGCACTTTCATACACAGTCTGCCCGGTCACCAGATTCACGGCCCTGAGCACTTCAAGGGCTGAAGATAATCCCAGCAGAGAAAAATCGGGATACAAAAGAAAGCCTACCTTGCAAGGTTTACTCACCCATGATTCCTCTCAGCGTTTCAATAATCGGGGTTGAATCAACAGCCATAAGCGAATGAAAAATGTTCCAATCTTCGGAACAGACAAAATAATTATTATTCATGGTGGAGAGAACAGCTCAAAAGCCCTTGGCAGTGCCCTTGAAGACATCATCCGAGCGCTGAAAAAAACATAATAGCAGCTCTAGAAAGGATCTTCTAACACACTCAAAAAACTAAAAAACAAGCTCTGTTTATGTAATAAATAGTGCTCGAACAAAAACTAACAATCAGGAAATAGTATGCTCTTGTGAAATGAGTCGTTTACCTGATCACTAAGAAAAGTTTCCAGACTGCCATATTTAAAAACAGCTTACAGAAGCACTGTAAACTTCAAACTATGAGTCCATAGCAATAGTATTTCTAAACCAATCACCTCTTTTGGATCTCTGCACCTCATGGATATAAGTACTTTTAAAAAACTGTACTAATCCTGTCATATTAAACCTGAAAACCGAGAGGGATCGATGTCCTCAGTTTCTGTTGAACAATTCAATGTACAAAGGCTTTGCAAGACCCTGATGCTTAAATGATCTCTGCCGACAACCTGACTGAAAGGAATATCGGTGATCGACAGTGAAGGCAGATAAAGCAGGAGCTATCCAGCTATCTCCTAAAGGGCATAAATTACTCCCACAGAAACAGCCGGGCCAATGGCTGGAGTACAAGCTGACTCGTATTGATGCCGAGAAGAAGATCCCGGCCACGCCCAGCTGGATTCAGCACAAAAGCAAAAACCTTTCTGAAAGACTGGCCAGCTATCAGGGCGGTCTGAAAAAACTGCTCAAACCTCTGATCAATTTCTGTATACAGCACCAAATCCAAAAAGTGCAGGCATACGCTGATCGACTTTGTGATCTGGATGACGCCAAAACATTGAGAGCCCATATTTCAGAACTTGATCACCAACTGCATACTCTGGGCAATATTACTGTCACTACTGGAGAATATGGCTTCAAAAATCTGTCCTGACTGAGAGATGAAGCGATAAGAACTTACCTGGAAGTACGACTGGAAGAAGTCCCTATAAAAGCAGACAGTGTGACCGAACTCATAGACCTCCATCAGTCCATTATCTACCACGAGCATGAAGAAAGCGCTGTAGGTTGCGATCAGCTCATGGGGTTTCTTTGTTTAAGAGCGGCTGAGCACACGAGTGACCCTGAGAATAAAAAGGCCTTGCTGTACCAATCAAGACAACTGTTTGCTGAAACTCGACCGGGTATTGAATATGAAAACATGGCGACGTTCAGGAGCAACTGGCACACAGAACTTCACCTGCACGGGTACGCAGATCAACTTCCCAGAATGTAAATACTGAAAAGGGGTGAGTGAAGTTCATCTTTCCAGGGCACCCCATCTTCAGCTGTACCCAGAGGTTGATGCCACTTGAGAACGTTCAAATCTGATCCAGAGAAAACTGAACGATAGTCCTCATCGGTCCAGAAGAAATCTTCAAATATCACCCCGGAACCACCCACACAGCATTTAACACGACAGCCACTGGCCAGCTCTCTGTTTTCCGGGAAATCATTATCCACCACCAACCAGTTTCCCTGAAACTTGTGTTCTGAACTGACAATTACTACAGCGATACCTCCCGGTTTCAGCACCCGGCGAACTTCACGGGTGACCGCCTCCATCTCAGCCAGAGAAGCGATTTCAACCAGAACGTAAGACAGCATCACCAGATCATAAGATCCGTCAGGTCGTGGAACAGAGGCAGAATCAATCCGGGTGAATGCCGTGTTTTTATGATCGTTCACAGCCACACTGAGCATATTGGCCGAAATATCCATGCCCTCAACATCAAACCCTGCCTGTTTTAACAGGGGAATCAGTAATCCCGCACCACAGCCATAGTCCAGAGCTTTGGTCCCCGTTTTGACGTATGTTTTCAAAAGCCCGGGAAGATCTCGTTGAGTCATAATCCCCAGATGATTTTTTTCTGCTGCGTAACCTTTGGCTTTGTCAGTCGTGTACTCCATAACCTGATACCACTGTAACTGGAACATAGAAATGAAAAATAGCAGAACAGCGCCAAAAAAATTTCCATAAGCTAAAGGTTCTCAGAGAAAACTAATGGTCGCCTGGTGTAAACTCTTTGCTCCGGCTTTGATCCATAATGAAGAGACGAACAGCTATAAGCAATGACGAAGGTTCATGGCTATAGCGATGAATAATTTCATGATAAATCAGCCATGAATGAAAGCAGCATTTTTCACCCTCCACCGTGTTGAAAGATGCTCACTATAAGAAAACCATGTGCCCCGAGGACAAGAGATGAGCGAATACTCCGTTAACAGAGCGACCTTCGACGAAGTCATGGTGCCTAACTATGCACCACAGGCGATGATTCCCGTTCGCGGAAAAGGTTCACGAATCTGGGATCAGGAAGGCCATGAATACATTGATTTTGCCGGTGGCATTGCCGTTAATGCCCTTGGCCATTGCCACCCTCAACTGGTCAAGGCTCTCAAGGAACAGAGTGAAAAACTCTGGCACCTGAGCAATGTTTACACCAATGAGCCTGCTCTGGCTCTGGCACACCGTCTGACCGAGATTTCCTTTGCAGAGAAAGTATTCTTCTGCAACTCAGGAACCGAAGCCAACGAAGCCGCATTCAAACTGGTCAGAAAGTATGCCTTTGACCATACCGGACCTGAAAAACACGAAATCATTTCCTTCAAAAGCTCATTCCACGGTCGTAGCCTGTTTGCTGTAACGGTGGGCGGACAGCCAAAATATTGTGAAGGTTATGCGCCTGTTCCAGCTGGCGTAACTCACCTGCCCTATAACGACCTGGAAGCGCTGAAAGCCGCTATTTCAGATAAAACCTGCGCCGTTGTTCTGGAACCCATTCAGGGTGAAGGTGGTGTTATTCCGGCTGAGACTGAATTCCTGAAAGGTGTAAGAGCGCTTTGCGATGAGCACAACGCCCTGCTGGTTTATGATGAAGTTCAAACCGGTGTAGGCCGTACTGGCGAGTTTTATGCTTACATGGCTACCGGCGTCACTCCGGATATTCTGACCACGGCTAAATCCCTGGGCGGCGGTTTCCCCATTGGCGCTATGCTGACTACCGACAAAGTGGCCAAGAGTTTCGGTTTTGGCAGCCATGGCAGTACCTACGGTGGTAATCCACTGGCCTGTGCTGTCGCTCTGGAAGCGATCAACCTCATCCATAACGACCAGGTTCTGGCTAACGTCAGCAGCAAACATGAACTGTTCCGGAGTGAGCTGGAACGCATTAACAAAACCTATGGCATCTTCAAAGAAGTCCGTGGCAGAGGTTTATTGATTGGTGCTGAACTGACCGAAGACTGGCACGGCAAGGCCAAGGATTTCCTGGCAGCCGCAGCAAAAGAAGGCCTGATGATGCTGGTCGCTGGCCCTAATGTACTGAGAATGGCTCCATCCCTGATCATCCCTGATGAAGACATCCGTGAAGGTATGGCGGCTCTGGAAAGAGCTGTTGCCAAAGTAGTCAATCAATAATTGACTTCTGCACCGGTCTTAGGAACCTGACTGAGAATAGACAGCCCGGCCTAAAGCCCAGAAAGAGCGGTCATCTTTTCCACTCAATTCGATTAAATAGGTCAACTATTCGCACGAATTGAGTGAAAAAGCTAACTCGCTCTACTGAACTTTATGCTCGGGCGCAATTCTCGGTCAGGCTCCTAGCGGTGCAGTCCCCTCCCCCCGACCTGTCCGTATCAGAATACTTCCTGTCGCAAAATCAAGAGTGATTGCGACCGGCAGTTCATATACTTAAACCATCAGAATCACGCTAATACCCAAATGGGATGCCTGTTTATTGTGCATTTCAATAAAAACCATCTTTAAGAAAAAAAGGGTGTTTCATGTCCGATCTTCTTGCCCCGCTCCAAGCCCAGCTAAAGAGTCTGGATAACCTTCAGGCAGAAATGCTGCAGCACACCATTGAACTGGCTGAAATTAACTCCGGCAGCCTGAATGCCGAGGGCGTCAACCGGGTTATGGAACGCCTCAGACAAATGACAGCTTCACTGGGTGGTGAGCAGGAAGTCATTGATCTGAAACCTTATGAGGTTATTAATGATCAGGGAGAGGTTACCCATCACGAGCTGGGTAAAGCACTGAGAATACGCAAACGTCCGAAGGCTCCGCTTCAGGTCTTTTTATGCGGTCATATGGATACCGTTTTTCCTAAAGACAGCCCTTTTCAAAAGGTCGTCCACCTAGATGAAGATACGATCAATGGCCCCGGAGTCACAGACCTGAAAGGCGGCATCATTGTCATGCTGAATGCACTTAAGACTCTGGAAGCAAGCCCCTGGGCAGAACAGATCGGCTGGGAAATCCTGTTTAACCCCGATGAAGAAATTGGCTCCCCTGGCTCTGCCACTCTGATAAAAGACGCCGCAAGCCGTGTACATCTGGGCATGATCTATGAACCGAGCTTTCCGGATGGCAGTCTGGCCGGCCAGCGCAAAGGCAGCGGAAACTTTACCGCCGTCTGCTACGGCAAAGCGGCTCACGCTGGCAGAGAACATCATCTGGGACGTAATGCCATTCGAGCTCTTTGCGACTTTGTATCCGCCATGGACAAGCTGAATGGCAAGCGGGAAGGCGTTACTTTTAACCCGGGTTATATTCACGGTGGTGGTCCAACCAATATTGTTCCGGACAAATGCATCAGCCGATTTAATATCCGTCTTGAAAGACCGGAAGACGAAACCTGGTGCCTTCAGGAGCTGCAGATGATCGTCAATGAAATCAGCAGCCGGAATGGTATTCGCCTGGAACTCCACGGCGGCTTTGGCAGAAAACCCAAAGTCCTTTCGCCCGCCAATCAGCAGCTGCTGGATCTGGCCAGACAATGCGGCCAAGCTCTCGGACTGGCTATTGATGTGAAGCCCACAGGCGGCTGCTGTGACGGCAACAATCTGGCTTCAGCAGGCATCCCCAATATAGATACTCTTGGAGTACAAGGTGGCCATATTCACAGTGAGCAGGAGTATATGAAAATCAGCAGTCTGGTCCCCAGAGCCAAATTGAGTGCTGCACTCCTGCTGACACTGGCCAGAGATGAAGCATTGGGTAACGGCAATGTCTGGCTGAAAAGCAAAGAGGCTCCGTGATGAAAGTCGTCAGACCGATTGAATATCATGATCTCAGCGCTCTGGAGGCATTAGCTAATAATGCCAGGGGCTCAATGACGACATTGCCTGCCAATCGAGATCATCTGGCCGAACTGATTTACAAAACCCGGGATTCTCTCAGTACCGAAGTTGAAAGTGCCGGAGAAGAAAGCTACCACTTTGTGCTGGAAGATCTGAACAAAGGAGAGATTCTTGGTATTTCAGGCATTATCGCTGCTGTAGGGCTGTCTACTCCTTTCTACAATTTTCGCGTAGATGAAGAAGTGCATGCATCAGAGACCCTGCAAACCATCAACCGAATGACTGCTTTGAAGTTGTGTCAGGACTACACCGGTTACACCAGCCTGTGCACTCTTTTTATTTCTCAAAAAGACGACAGCTGGTCTAACCTTCAGTTGCTGAGCCGAGCCAGACTCCTGTTTATAGCGGAACACCGCGATCGTTTTGCCGACCGGATACTGGCGGAAATCCAGGGTATTGTTGACGAAAATAACCGCTCAGCATTCTGGGATAGTCTTGGCACTCACTTTTTTCCTATGGAAATGTCCAGGGCCAACTACTTAACCGGTCTTCAGGAAAAAAACTTCATTGCCGACCTGATGCCCCGCTACCCAATATACACACGTTTGCTTCCCAAACAGGCAAGAGCAGTCATTGGCGAACCCAGACCCGACCGGGAGCCTGTGTTTAATATTCTTGAGCGAGAAGGCTTCAGCTACCAGGGATACGTCGATATTTTTGATGCAGGTCCGACTCTGGAAACAGGAACCGATCACCTGACAACACTGCGTTCCAGCCAGATTTACACACCCGAAGCTGCCATAGCCTCTGCCGGAGATAAAAAAGCTATCGCAGTGAACAGCTATTATCTTGTAGTCAACACATCTGCCAGATCTTTTCGATGCATCAGCACTGCTTTCAACCCTGAAGCACCTGCTCTTACGCAGAAGGAAATGGACCTGTTGCAACTGGATGGCGGACATTCCGTCCGGGTTGCTGCCAGCTATTAAACCGCCATAAGCTCTGAGAGAACCTTCAGCGCTTAGAGAGGCATCAGCGCTTAGAGAGCCATCAGCACAGAACATTATTTCATCACTACCCCTGATGAAAAATGACTAAGGTAGAGGAATCAGGCAATGACAGAAGCCAAAACAAACAATATCAAACATCTTCTGGAAGCCATGTGGCAGAACTATCTGGAACTGACCCCCGACGCCAGGAAAATCCATGACCTCTTCGCTGGTCAGAATAACGGGCGAGTCATCAATGATCACATTGCTCTGCGCACCTTTAACCTGGACAAGGTTAATCTGGAAAAAGTGGCTCGCCCTTTTCTGAATGCCGGCTATGTTGCCGGTGGTGACTATGAGTTCCCCGGCAGAAAACTGGTTGCCAAACATTTTCAGCATCCAGACGACACCCTGCCTAAAGTATTTATCAGTGAACTGCTGGTCGAAGAACTTTCTGAGAATGCTCAGCGAACGATCCACAATCTGGTCGATCAGGTCAGTGAAGATTCTGTTCTACAAGATAACTTCTGCTTTTCAGGTCGTCCCTGGGAGGTCAGCCTGAAGAGTTATGAGGAACTGTTGCAGGAAAGTGAATACGCTGCGTGGGTGGCTGCGCTGGGGTATCGTCCTAACCACTTCACCGTATCCATCAATCATCTGCAGTCTCACGACGATATTCATGTCCTGAACCAAATGCTACAGGACACAGGTTTCATACTGAATGAAAGTGGCGGTCTGGTAAAAGGTTCTCCCGAGGTACTTCTGGAGCAGTCATCCACCATGGCCGGTAAAGTCAACGTCAACTTCTCGGATGGTGAGAGGGAAATCCCCAGCTGCTTTTATGAGTTTGCCAAGCGCTACGCTTTACCCGATGGCCATCTCTACCAGGGATTCGTGGCAGCTTCTGCCGACAAAATTTTTGAAAGTACAGATACCCAGTGAACTCATGGCATCGGACTGATCAGCAGAAAACGGTCAGCCCTAAAGCAATTCGCCATGATATTCACTTTAACCAGGAGCCTGTCGGACTTATGCTTTCGAGCATAAATTTCAGTAGAACGAGTCGAATTATTCGATGGATTCGTGAGAATAGTTGACCTATTTAATCGAATTCATCGAATAATTGGGCCGTTCTTTCTGG
>NZ_JBPCXO010000162.1:0-1124 GCF_051008435.1 Endozoicomonas sp.
ATCAGACGATAAAAGAATGCGATAGCGGGCTGGCATAAATGAAATCCTGAACGATGTCAGGGGAGAATGCCAGAATGGAGAATTCCGGCATTGCTACAGGACAAGTAAATTGTTTTTCTGTACTAGCCTTTGGTGGCAAAGTTTCAAAGACCCTCAACTGAACACCCTGATTGAAAAGGCTCTCAATGACAATTTCAGTCTGAAAGCTGCAACAGACCGACTTCGTCAGGCCGAAGCAGTCGCCAAACAATCTGGAGCAGCGACAGCTCCCAGTCTTAATGCCACCTTTGATGGCAGTCATACCAACCAATCTTCCGGAAATGTGGATCAATTTCAGCTGGGACTGATGGCCAGTTATGAAATCGACCTCTGGTCTCGTCTGGCCGCCAGCGAAGCTTCTGCAGAATTTGATTTTCTGGCCAGTCGAGAAGAGCTGGAGATTGCAGCTATAACACTGTCGTCTGAAGTGGCCAGTCACTGGTACGAGCTGATTACCCAGCAATCCCTGATCAAGGTAGGCCGCTTCGCGGCGACTTTTTGCCCAGTGCAGCCCTCCAACCTATGGGAAATACCCGTCATTTTCTTCTGTCTATCCTTACTGACTTTGATCCCGAGAACAGCAAAGGATAGAGCCATTAAAAGCCTGATTTTTCACGTTTTGCTTTTCGCGTCTTTCGTCTGTCTGGCCGAGTCTCAGACTCACAGTTATATCGTTGAGCTTGAACAAAATGCCGACTTGCCAAGCCAGAATTTCTCTATAAAGCCAGAGCCGGACACATTGCCTGCAATGCAAATGATTGATATGGGGTCGTTGCAAGGCAAGCCGACAGAAATGACCAACATAAGCGGCTACTCAGGATCAGACACGCCACCTGATGACAAGCCTTATTGGCCAAGGAGCTTCTGGGAAAGCCTGACAACGGTTGTTGAGTCGGTTACGTGGCAGCTGCTCTATGCCTCCAATGAAGTCATAGGCTACAAACTGCTTCTGGCATTTCAGAAAGACTCATATCAACCCCAACCCTTTTCATGGATGCCTGTGGTGGCGACTGTCGTTGTGGGCTGGCTGACCAGAAGCAACTGGAACCCAGAAGCCCCATTGTTTAATCAACTGGATGAACAGG
>NZ_JBPCXO010000163.1:0-15494 GCF_051008435.1 Endozoicomonas sp.
AGGTTACTGTGCAGGACTGGTATAGCAATGATGCTCAAAAGCTGGATGAAATCCGTACCAGCGATGCGGTGCTTCTGGCCAATAAGATCGATAACCTGGTCAATGCCATGGCAGGTTTTGATGCACCGCCTGCAGGTGATGCTCAATTGCCTCAGGATACCAGGGATCAGATCAATCCGGTGATTGCTGCTAACTGGCAAGCGGCCTGATAGCTGGCTAAAATGTCTGACTGATAATGGCCAGTCAGGCATACCGGGAGAGCATGCTCTCCCGGTGACTTTTAATATTGCAGTTCCTGTTTAGGGTCCACCTCATAAGGCAGTGGGTGGCAGTTCAGTTTTTGTCCTTCCCCACTTTCCAGTCGCACATCATTCTCTTCAGCAGTTTCGACTCGAATGACTGCAAGCAGTTCAGTGCCTTCTTCGGTTTTAATGCTTTCGATCACTTCGCCAATGCCTTTACCGGCACTGTTGAACAGGCGTGTATCGGGTTCAAGCGTCAGTTGTTGGTCTGAGCTGAGGCGGTAGCAACGGCTTTTCAATTGACCCAGGTTTTGCATCCGGGCAACAATTTCCTGTCCGGTGTAACAACCTTTTCTGAAGCTGACGCTTTTCAGTGAGGGCAGATTCAGATGTTGGGGAATGTATTTATCGGTCGTTTCTGGTGAGAGGCTGGGTTCAACCGACAGGCAGTCGAGCATTTGCCAATGCTGTTGTCCTGTTGGATTAAACTGCTCGGTCAGTCTATCCCAAAGTGTTTCGAGGTGTTCCAGAGTCATCCAGAGTTCGAAGCGTGTTACTGCACCAGAGACGTTTAAAAGCCAGCCCTGTTGATTGATATTAAGAGCGCTGTTGCCATCGGGAACGTCATTGAACAGGTTGTCTATTTTTTCTTCAACGGCTTTTCCGGAAAGCCCGATGCCAATGTACTTCTGGTCTGGTATCAGATCGGTCTTATAAAAAACGGCGTACTTTCCCAGGGTTGTTCCGGTGGTTTCAACCAGTCCCTGGTGCATGGCCATCATAAATTGATCATCACCGGCATTGAGCAGAGTGAAACTGGTAAACATTCTGCCTTTGGGGGTGCAGGCTGCTCCCCCTGAAAACTGATCAGTGTTTAGAGTGTCAAGGTTGCAGGTAAGCTGTCCCTGGAGGAACTTCAGTGTGTCGGGGCCAGAAATATTCAAAAATGCTTTCTGGTCCAGAATCGATAATATCGGACTATCAGGGTCAGACGTTGGCGAGGTCTCACCGAAGCCAAGCAGTTTGCCGTTTTCATAACGAGCGCCCCGCTCAGTAAAAAACTGTTGGAACCTTTCTTCCCGATCGGTAGTCATGATTAATACTCTACGATGTTTAGTTCTGGACAGTGTTTAGTTCTGGACAGTGTTTAATTCTGAACAGTGTTCTTGTTTCAGATATCTGCAGGTCAGTCTGCTGTTTTACCCTGAGCCGTCTTTCTTTACCGGGTAAGGAAAGGTGGTTTCTTTTGTTCAGGGTTGTTTGAACTGGCATCCTGTCTGATGCCCTTGTGGTATTTTCTGCTGACGGACAATAGAAAACAGCCAAAGGCAGGTTGGATATTGGTCGTCATAATATAGAGTATTCAGGGCTCTAACTAAACCGTATAATGCAGTCGCTGGATACAAGGAGCCTGACTTGTCTATTCTTAGTCGGCTTCTGCGCAGTCTTGATACAAGGCTTTTTTCTGGTCCGGTTTATCGAACTCAATCAAGGGAGTATTCCGATAATGTTGAGCGCTGATGATTTCAGACGCCTGCAGTGGCACAGTCGACGCGGTATGCTGGAGCTGGACGTTCTGCTCGAACCATTTACCAATCAGGCTTTCAAGAATCTGTCTGAAGAGGATCAATCCCTCTACCTGAAGCTGATCGATTGTGAAGATCCGGATCTGTTTGCCTGGTTTATGGGCGATGGTCGTCCTCAGGACCCGGGTTTGGCAAAGATCGTGGATAAGGTTGTGCAACATGCTCGTAGTGGTTTGAACAGTGCGGTCAGCGCCCCGTGATCCTCTGATTGAAGTGCGGGCAGGCACGTCTGTTCGCCACTTCATCCTGGCTTTATTCTGTTATCTTCTTGCTTTACTGGCATTGCTGCTCACCTCTCTCAATTTCTTTTATTCTTTTTTGTTGTTTGCTGCCCTGACGGCTTATGCCACTCACTATTATCGCTTACGGTTGAAAAAAAGCCTTCTCACCAGTGTGCTGGCTATTCGCTGGCAAAATAATTGCTGGTTTATAGAAACCTCTAAAGGCTGGCAACCCTGTTGGCCCAAGGGAGAGTGGCTGGTGTTGCCCTGGTTGATGTGTCTCAGCTTTCGTGGTGAAGATGAGCGAAACTATTCAGTAAACTTCTTTGCAGATTCTGATCATCCGGCTGCCCTTCATGCTCTCCGTTTGCGATTACTGTTGATGGGAAAAGGGCAGAGATAGCGTCGTCAGAGTTATGCCGTGTTGCTCATGACGGGCCGTGTGAACCGGTCTGATTAACGACAGAAAATGGTACTTATGTTCGTTTTATTTTAAATATGATCGTTCGCACAAGCAGGGTTGATATTGGTCTATCCTTGTTCATTCGTAGGTTGGGTTTGCCTTGAATTACGACGCAATGGATTGGGACTGATGTTGCTCTGTGCCCAGTTTCTGGGGATGCATTTCAGAGAGAGTGTCAGGCTTCCAGCTTGTAGTTCAGTATCTGTAGTCATGGTAGGCATGAGCAAACCTTGTGAATGAGTCATACCGATTGTGATAACAAAATGACCTGTATTGATAGCGTACCTTCTGCTCCAGAACTCTCCAGTGACTTTATGCATTTTATGGAACACGACCGGATGCAGGCTTGGGGTGTGCATGATTGTCATGCCAGAGCATTCTATCTGAATGAGCATTCCTCCTGGTTGTTTGGTATTCCTCTGCGTTACAAGGTCTGTGGCAAGCGGTTTACTGATATTCCCGCCCCCATCTTCAGTCGCTGCTCTGATCAGATCGTTGAGCAGAACAATATTTGTATCAAGGAGAAAAAAGAGATCACCGTCCTGAATGTTCATCCGGGAGGGAATGGCTGGTTTGCTTACATCTCCAAGAAAAAGCCTCATTACAATCGTCTGCACCAGGTAGACGGTGTTCTCAGTCATGGTTATTCAGTGACGCAGTCATGGATGAAGGCTGCCATGAATATACGCTGCCTGATGAAACTCGATGGCAGAGCCAGTGGGCAGTCCTCTTTCAGGGTTGGCGTTATGCCCAGTCTGAGCCCCAGGGAGTCCGAGGTGCTGTTCTTTCTGATTTGTAATCAGCAGATCAAACAGATTGCAGGTATTTTGTCTCTGTCTGAAAACACCATCCGATCCCACATAGAGCATTTGAAGAAAAAGTTTGATGTTCACTCAATTGCCCAGTTGATAGAAGCGGCCATTTCAGTGGGCTGTCATGACTTCCTGCCTTCTACCCTTCGTCTCAAGCAGCTGTCCATGATTATGGCGAACTGATCGACGGTTCATGAGGAAGGGATAAACTGACTCCAGCGGTGGTCAAAAAAGGTGTTGCTGCGCTATTAAATTGAGCGGGCAACATCTTTGTTTTGTCTGGATTCATTCCTTGAGGAATTCAGAGCGCGGTCTTGGCAATTCATTGATGAATATTTTTTAAATTCAGGTTATTCAGTTAAAAGGAAACCAATATGGCTTTACCCCAGAGAAAGGTGATAGCGATTACATCCCTGGGTGGACTCCTTGAAGCTTACGATTTTACCGTGTATGCGCACCTGGCAACCTACATCTCACTGGTTTTCTTTCCTGCCTCTGACACCACCAGTTCACTCATCAATACCTTTATCACTTTTGCTGTGGGTTATCTTTCAAGGCCACTGGGGGCAATCGCGTTCAGTCATTGGGGTGATCGTCATAGTCGTAAAGCCAGTTTTACTGTCACCATTTTGTTAATGGCCATTTCGACATTATGCATCGGTTTACTGCCTGGTTACCTTCAGCTGGGGCTGTTAGCGCCGGTTTTGCTGGCTCTGTTTCGATTTCTTCAGGGTTTTTCTTTTGCCGGGGAGTTCTCTGGCGCCTTCACATACCTTTATGAAACAGTCCCGGCCCGTTCCCAGGGGTTTGCTGTCAGTATGCTGGGGGCGGGATCGCTGGCTGGTATTCTGCTGGGGGTGATTGTTCATGGTGTGTTGATTCATCTTCTGACCATGGAGCAGGTGGTGGAGTGGGGGTGGCGGGTTCCCTTTATCCTGGGAGGATCTCTTGGGGCGGTGAGTTACGTGATCAGAAGACGGTTTGCCGAGCCAGAAGTTTTCAGGCAGCTGGTAGCCCGTGGTGGTGTGGAAAAAGTGCCTGTGATCACCATGCTGAAGACTTACAAAGCTCAGATACTGACCGGGTTACTGTTGGTGATGCCGGTATTGGTCTCGGTGACGGTATTGGTGTTATTCATTCCAGGTTATCTGACTCGCCTGCTCGACTATCCGGCCAGAGAAGTAGCAATGGCGAATGGGCTGAGTATGTTTGCCGGTGTTCCTGTCTGTTTGCTCGTTGGCTGGTTGGCCGATCGGGTAGACCGGCGTTATTTAATGCTGGGGCCTTCTTTGCTGATTGCCGTAACTGCCTGGCCGCTGTTCTACTGGTATGCCTCTGGTGAAGCTAATTTGTTAGTGACAGCTCTGATGGGTGCGGTTCTGTGGGGGAGTATTGAAGGTATTTCTCTGTTGCTGGTGGTTTCAGCATTTCCCATAGGTATCCGGTTTACGGGAATGGCTTCGGTTTACAACATAGGTGCCATGTTTTTTGCTGGCTTTGGTCCCGTGATTTCCATGGGGTTGATTCGTGTTACTGAGATGCAGGCGGCTCCCGCCTTCTATCTGATGGTCAGTGGTTTGGCCGGGTGTCTGGGGGCTTTGCTTATCTCACCTGAACAAAGGCGGAATGCTTTACCTGTTGGCAAAGAACTGGAATCCACCGCTTTGTAATGGCCCTGTGAATTCCAGTGTGCGAAATCAAAAACTGATTGCGTTTTCCGGTACAAAATTATCCGGTATCAGAATGGTTTCTTTGCTGTCTTCCTGCGTAAAGGGAAAGTCCAGATTGTAATGCAGTCCTCTGGATTCCTGTCGTGAAAGTGCACAATCAATAATCAGCTCAGCCACCTGAGATAAATTTCTCAACTCAATCAGGTCATTACTGATCTTGAAGTGGCTGTAAAAATCGTGGATTTCATGTTGCAGTAATCTGGACCGGTTTCTGGCTCGAAGCAACCGCTTGGTGGTTCTGACAATGCCCACATAGTCCCACATGAATCGTCTGAGTTCGTCCCAGTTATGAGAAATAACAACGTTCTCATCAGAGTCCGATACCTGGCTGTCATCCCATGCTGGAATTTCAGGGCAGGGGTGCTGTTCGGCGATTGTGCGGTTAATGTCATCGGCGCAACTTCTGGCGCTGACAAAGCATTCCAGCAGTGAGTTGCTTGCCAGGCGGTTAGCGCCATGAAGGCCGGTAAACGAGCATTCTCCAATGGCATAGAGACCGGGTAGATCGGTTTGACCCTTCAAATCAACCAGAATACCACCACAGGTATAATGGGCGGCGGGAACGACCGGGAGAGGTTCGCGGGTCATGTCGATGCCGTATTCCAGGCAGCGTTCGTAAATATTCGGGAAGTGGGAAATAATGAATTCCCTGGGCTTGTGACTGATATCCAGAAACAGGCAGTCTGCACCCAGTTTCTTCATCTCATGATCAATAGCCCTGGCCACAATATCCCGGGGAGCCAGCTCGCCACGGTGATCGTAGTCGTCCATGAAGCGAGTGCCGTCTGGCCGCACCAGTAAGCCGCCTTCGCCCCGGACCGCTTCAGAAATAAGGAAGGATTTGGCCTTGGTGTGGAAAAGACAGGTGGGATGGAACTGGTTGAATTCCAGGTTGGCAACCCGGCAGCCCGCTCTCCAGGCCATTGCAATGCCATCACCGCTGGCACCATCGGTATTGCTGGTAAAGAGATAAGCTTTGCTGGCGCCACCACTGGCAATAGCGTGTGCACGCCCACGAAACAATTTCACCTGATCAGATTGGACGTCGAGAACATAGACCCCCACGCATCTCTGTTCATGCAGACCAAGTTTGCTGGTAGAAACAACATCGATGGCCAGATGATGCTCATAAAGGTCGATATTGGGCTGCTTTCTGGCTTTATCAATCAGGGTTTCTGAAATGGCTCTGCCAGTAGCGTCTGCTGCATGAATGATTCTTCTGGCGCTGTGTCCGCCTTCCCGGGTCAGATGAAAATCAAAGTTTTTTTCATCTTCCTGTTCGCGGGTAAAGGGAACGCCCTGGTCAATAAGCCACTGAATGCTGGCATTGCCCTGTTCTACAACGTGTTTGACGGTACTTTCCCTGCACAGACCGGCACCGGCCACCAAGGTGTCTTCTATATGTTTGTCCAGGCTGTCTTCCTGGGTGTCCAGAACCGCTGCGACACCACCCTGGGCTCCCGCTGAAGAGCCGGCTGTTAGCTCTCCCTTGCTGAGAATGGCAACCCGCAGGTGGCTGTCCAGGTGCAGTGCCAGTGTCAATCCGGCTGCGCCACTGCCGATGATTACTACGTCATAGTCTAATGTTGGATGCATCTATATTCCCTGGTTCTTCTAATAACAGACTGCGGGGTCTGTATCAGGCATCTGTCACTCGCTGACTCTGATCTGGAAATAACCATGAACACGGTCAGGGATGTTATCCGCTGAGGCTTGGGTGTTCAGGCCAGACTGTGCAGTTTCCTGTATCAAAAGCCAAATATTGTCCTGGGCTTTCAGGCGTTTTGTTTCGTGAAAAATATTTTGCCGTTTTCAAAGATGAGTGTTTGGCAAAATAGGTTTCTTTGCTCATGGTGATTGGCCGTATCAATCATTTCATCCCCGAGAGAGGGTCTGGTTTTGAGCACCTGATGTTTTCTCCGGGTGTTATGCTGAGCATGAAGTGGTTCTGGTCGTTTTACAGGTGAAACTGGAACTCAGAACCATGACGGTTAAACTCACTTCAATCTAAAGCTGCGTCATAGATTGCCGATGGTTTGTACGGAGAATATCACTCGCCTTTACAGTGTAAAATTTACGTTCCAAAGGTTCGTAATAGTGTCTCCGCTCTTGGCTGTATAGAAGCAGACTCAACGTACGGCGTTATAAAACACTGAGAAATCGGTATCAAGTATATAGAAATTATGGTGAGCACTATAGTACGCTGTGATGATCCGAATCAGTTTTCAGCCGATACTGTGAAATTTTTTTGAATGAGTTCGGGAACTTTCTGGCCGAAACATGGTCTATATAGAAGCAGATAGAATTCGCAGCACAGGCATGTGTCTGTGGAAGGGGGGAGAGTCTGGTCAGTCAGGGCACCATTGTGTGCACTTTGAACTGACTGTTTCGTCTGTCCATTCCTTTCCCGTTCGCCCGTGTATTTTCTGCAATAGCGGGAGACCCCCTCTATGGTAGAACATCCACAGGCGGACCAGCAGCTGGTTGAGCGCGTGCAGAAGGGCGATAAAGCGGCCTTCGATATGCTAGTGCTCAAATATCAGCACCGGGTACTGGGCCTGGTAGGCAGTTATATTTCTGACTATCAGGAAGTGCAGGATGTAGCCCAGGAAGCTTTTATCAAGGCTTACCGGGCGATAGACAGGTTTCGCGGCGACAGTTCTTTTTACACCTGGTTGTACCGAATTGCCGTGAATACTGCCAAGAATCATCTGGTTTCCAAGGGCCGTAAGGTTCCGGAATCTGACATTGATGTACACGATGCAGATTTTCTGGATACAGCAGCGGCCCTGAGGGTGGTTGATACACCTGAGCGGAATCTGTACCGGGATGAGATTGAGCAGGTGATCCATGATGTGATCCGACGTCTACCGGATGAATTGCGAACTGCTGTAATGCTGAGAGAGTTTGATGGTCTCAGCTATGACGAAATTGCCAATGTTATGGACTGTCCTGTGGGGACCGTGAGATCAAGGATTTTTCGGGCCAGGGAAGCCATCGACAAGGAAGTGGAGCCTCTGTTGCGTCGAAGTTGACGAATAACAGGCGGTTGCAGCCATGAGCAAAGAAAATGATTTTATCCCTTTTGGGAGTAAAATTATTTTCATGGTTAATGTTGACTGAAATTATTGCTGGTACTTTTTGCTTTGAGTATCGGCCAGACTGGATGACCAGAGGTATGCCTATGAGTGAGAAAGCATCTCACAATCATGCCCAGGAAAGGTTAAAGGAATCACTGTCCGCAGCTATGGACGGTGAGGCTGGAGAGTTTGAGCTTCGACGTGTGCTGGATAATATCGGCAGCGATGAAGACCTGCGGGATAAAGCCCGCAGATATCAAATGATGGGTGACGCGCTTCGGCACGAATCCAATGATTTTATGAATGTTGACCTGTCAGCCGGTATTCGTGACAGGTTGGAATCAGAACCCCCTCATTCTGTGACTAAAGAAACCACCGTTTCCAGTCATGGCATTCTGGGTGTTGTTGATCAGTGGTGGTCTAAAGCAGGGCGGGTAGCAGTAGCAGCTTCTGTCGCGTTTGCCGTGTTGCTGGGTGTGAAAAATTACAATACGACCCCGGATGCGTTGCCTCTTGTGACCACGTCTAATGATCAGATTACGCTGTCTCAGCCTGTGCAGATTGCCCAGAACGGTTATGGGGCTTCTGGAATCAAAGCGGGTTACAGCTCACGACAGCATGACAGTATTACACCGGAGCAGCTGGCACAGGCCCAGAGTGTTGCCGACAGAGCCACCAAAGAACGCTTCAGGGCTTATGCACTTCAGCATGCTGAAATGAGTGCCATGAATTCAGGACAGGGAGTTCTCCCTTTTGCTCGCTTGACCACCTTTGAATCACAATGAGTTTATGAAAGGAATTCGATTGAACAGGGAGCGCGTTATCCCGTTGCTGCTGGTACTGCTGGCAGCCTTCAATGGGCAGTCTTTTGCTGCCGATCCATCATCTGAATCTGCTGATACGCCTGAAAAGTGGTTGGAAACCATGATTCAGGCCACTCAAAATCTTACCTATCGCGGACACTTTGTTTACCAACAGGGTGCTAACCTAGAAACCTTGGCAGTAACGCATACGCTTCAGAAAGTGGATGGTCAGTCAGAGGAACTGGAAAGTATTGCTTTTCTTGATGGCTTGCCCAGAGAGATGGTTCGTCAAGGTAGTCATATTACTTTTGCCAGTGCCGGAAGAGAGCCTGCAAGATTTGAGCATGAATCTCTGGTCCCTATGGTGGGTCGTTTTACTTCCGGTCACTTTGACAAGCATTACAAGCTGAAGCCAGCTGCTCTGGATCGGGTAGCAGGTCGGGAAGCGGTACAGCTTCTGGTAGTTCCAACGGATCGGTTTCGTTATGGCTACCAGTTATGGCTGGATCGTCGGACCGGTCTTCTGCTCAAGTCCGTCATGGTGGACAGTGAAGGCAGGATCATTGAGAGAATGCAGTTCACCAGTCTGGAGTTTCCCGGTCAGTTAAGCCGGGAAGAGTTGGAGCGGTTAAAGCGTAAACTGCCTGAATCAGCAGGCAAGAATGTAGTAAAATTGAAGAGCGAAGCAATTCCCGAGAAAGTTGAGTGGAATTGGGAGGCAGGCTGGCTACCCGAAGGTTTTTCACCTCGTGGTCACAGCAGTCGAAATTCGGCCGTAAGCAATCAGAAAGTTGATACATTGAACTTTTCTGATGGTCTGGCAAGCTTTTCAGTTTTTGTTGAACCGGACGAAACCCGGGTATTGAGTCAGGCAACCGAGCAGATTGGTTCCATGGCCGCAGTGTCCAAAGTGTTTCGTAACGGTGAGAAATACTTTCATGTCACTGTCCTGGGCGAGATTCCTCTCGGTACTGCCGAAAGAATTGCCGTATCAGTTCGTCCCAGAGAGCAGAGTCAGCAGGCAGATAAATGATTGAGGAAGAAGGCAAGGTTGTGACCGTAGAGCAGGGAGCTGTGTGGGTAGAAACTATCCGCAAAAGCACCTGTTCCAGTTGCAGTGCACGTAATGGCTGTGGTCAGAATCTGCTGGAGAAGTACCGATCCAGCAAGCAGCAATCCTATATCCGGGCAAGTAATGACTTTTCGATAGAAGAGAATGATCAGGTAGTGATCGGTATACCTGAAAGTGCCCTGATGAGAGCTTCGCTTCTGGTTTATCTGATGCCGCTGATTTTCATGATGGGATCGCTCTGGCTGGCCACTGCCGTTGGCTGGAATGATCTTCTTACTGCCTTGTCTGCTATAGCCGGTCTGGCTGCCGGGTTTATCCCTGTGCGTCTGCTGGGTCAATCAACCAGCGACATGTGTCGCGTTAAAGTGATTAAGGTGCTACCTCGCAAGGTGGTCGGGCCTGAATTAATAACAACACGTCAGTCCTGGTCCGCTTAGCCTTTAATCTCGCTAAATTCTATTACTCACAACACCCATTCTGGGTCTCTAACCACAGGATGTAAGGAGATGTCTGGTTCATGAACAGGGTCAACCTTCTTTTCAGGAACTTTATCTATTTTCTGAGTCTCTCACTGCTCTCTGTGCAGATGGTTCAGGCTAACAATCTTCCGGATTTTACCCGGTTGTTTGAAGAAGCTTCGCCAGCTGTTGTCAATATCAGCACACTTTCTACCCCGAAACAGGGGCGCAGTCAGGTTTATGGTCCGGGTGGTGAAGAACTGCCTGAAATTTTCCGGCGATATTTTGGTGTCCCTATGCCTGAAGCGCCTTCGGGTAAGCCTCAGCCAATGTCATCAGGCTCCGGATTTATCATTTCTAAAGATGGTTATATTCTCACCAATAATCATGTGGTGGAGGGTGCAGAAGAAATTATTGTGCGACTGCATGATCGCAGTGAAAAGGTCGCCAAGCTGATAGGTGCGGACAAACGATCTGATCTGGCTCTGCTGAAAATCGAGAGTAACAGGCGTTTGCCTGTGGTGAAGATGGGCGATTCTGAGCGGGTTAAGCCGGGTGAATGGGTCGCTGCCATTGGTTCGCCCTTTAATTTTGAGTACTCCATTACTAAAGGTATTGTCAGTGCCCTGAACAGGAGTCTGCCAAGCGACGCTTATGTGCCTTTTATACAGACTGATGTGCCCATTAATCCGGGTAATTCTGGTGGCCCTCTGTTTAATATGAAAGGGGAAGTCATTGGTATCAATTCCCAGATATTTACCCGTTCCGGTGGATTTATGGGGCTGTCTTTTGCGATTCCTTCCGATCATGTTGAATGGGCTGTCGAACAGCTGAAGGAGAAAGGTTATGTCACCCGTGGCTGGCTGGGAGTGGCTATCCAGGAAGTGGATCGCGACCTTGCTGAGTCCTTTGGTCTTGATAAGCCCATGGGTGCTTTGATCGGTCAGGTGGTACCTGGCGGACCTGCCGACAAGGCCAAGTTGCATCCTGGCGACATTATTACCCGTGTGAATGGTCGTGAGATTATGAGGTCGGGCAGTCTGCCTATGGCTATTGGTGTCATCACTCCGGGCAATAAGGCGACACTGGAGCTGATACGCGATGGCAAGAAAAAATCCATCTCTGTGGAAGTGGGTGAGCTGCCTGATGAGCAGGGTCAGCGTGCAGACCGTCCGGCAACGCCAGACATGAAGAAAAACCGCCTGGGTATTCAGGTGGAAGAGCTTAACGATGATTATCGCAATAAGCTCCGCCTTGAGCAGGATGTCAAAGGGGTTGTTGTTACTGGTGTTATTTCCGGTGTGGCTCGTTCAATAGGTCTTCGTCAGGGGGATGTTGTAACGGACCTGAACAATAACCGTATTGAGTCCGTTAAGGGTTTTAACAAAATTGTGACGGATCTGCCCAGGGATCGCTCTGTCTCCATGCGAGTGGTGCGCGGCGGTCAGTCAGGGTATATCTCTTTCCGCCTGGCAGAGTGATTTTCAGACAGCCTGTTGCCCGAAATGGCAGCAGGCTGTGTTCTAGGAGCCTGTCGGACTTAAGACTATTTCGGCCTGAATTCCAGAAAGAACGGCCCAATTATTCGATGAATTCGATTAAATAGGTCAACAATTCTCACGAATCCATCGAATAATTCGACTCGTTCTACTGAAATTTATGCTTGAAAGCATAAGTCCGACAGGCTCCTGGGAGTCTGACAGAGAAAAAATCCGTCTACTTGATCTTTTTTGCTAATCCTGGCCTCTCCTGATGAAGTTGTAGCTGGGGTTTCAAGTCTTCAGGGGTGATCTGTATCTTCAGATGCTGTAGAATCTGTTTGAATATACAGCAGCTTTGCTGCCTGTCGTACAGGCATGTGAAGACCCTGCAAGCTGAACAACTGTCCTCGTGAAAGAGATTGAACTCTGAGCGGGGACAAATTTTTTGTAGTGATTGCAATCGTGAGCGACTTAAGTCATATCAGGAATTTTTCCATTATTGCCCATATCGACCACGGTAAGTCGACATTGGCCGATCGCTTTATCCAGAACTGCGGAGGTTTGAGCGATCGTGAAATGCAGGCTCAAGTGCTTGACTCCATGGAACTTGAGCGTGAGCGTGGTATTACCATCAAGGCCCAGAGTGTAACGCTTGATTATACCGCCCAGGATGGTAAAACCTACCAGCTGAATTTTATCGATACTCCCGGGCATGTGGACTTTTCCTATGAGGTGTCCCGTTCTCTTTCTGCCTGTGAAGGTGCCCTGCTGGTTGTAGATGCTGCTCAGGGTGTTGAAGCCCAGTCAGTAGCTAACTGCTACACCGCCATTGAACAGGGGCTGGAAGTGATGCCCGTGCTCAATAAAATGGACCTGCCTCAGGCAGAACCAGAGAGAGTGGCACAGGAAATTGAGGAAATTATTGGCATTGATGCACTGGATGCAGTGCGTTGTTCTGCTAAAAGTGGTTTGGGTATCGAAGATGTGATTGAACGTCTGGTCCAGACCATTCCTGCTCCGGAAGGCGATACCAAGGGTGATTTACAAGCCCTGATTATCGACTCATGGTTTGATAACTATCTGGGCATTGTTTCTCTGGTACGCGTTAAAAACGGTACTCTGAAGAAAGGAGACAAGATTCTCGTCAAATCGACCGGTCAGACCCACGGGGCTGATAATGTAGGTATCTTTTCTCCAAAGATGAATGCAACTGGCGAGCTGAAAGCGGGTGAAGTAGGCTACGTTATTGCCGGTATCAAGGACATTCATGGTGCTCCTGTCGGTGATACCCTGACCCTGGCAAAAACACCGGATGTTCCGGAACTGCCTGGTTTTCAGAAGGTCAAACCACAGGTTTATGCGGGTCTGTTCCCGGTAAGTTCTGATGACTTTGAATCATTTCGCGAGGCTCTGGAAAAACTGCGCCTGAACGATGCTTCATTGTTCTACGAGCCAGAGAGCAGTGATGCCCTGGGCTTTGGTTTCCGTTGTGGCTTCCTGGGGATGCTGCACATGGAAATTATTCAGGAGCGTCTGGAGCGTGAATACGACCTCGACCTGATTACCACGGCTCCTACAGTAATCTATGAAGTTGAGATGAAAAATGGTGACCTGGTTGAGGTAGATAACCCATCCAAGCTGCCTGATCCGGCGGGTATACAGGAAATCAGAGAGCCTATTGTTCAGGCTAACATTCTGGTACCACAGGATTATCTGGGTAACGTGATTACCTTGTGTGTTGAGCGTCGAGGTGTTCAGAAAGACATGCAGTTCACTGGCAGTCAGGTGGCGGTCACCTATGATATGCCCATGAACGAAGTGGTTCTGGACTTCTTTGATCGTTTGAAATCGGTAAGCCGTGGCTTTGCTTCTCTGGACTACAGTTTTGATCGTTTCGAAACGGCTAACATGGTGAAGCTGGATATTATGATCAATGGCGAGAAAGTCGATGCACTGGCGCTGATTGCTCATAAGGATCATGCGGTGTCCCGTGGTCGTTCATTGGCCGATAAAATGAAAGAGATTATCCCGCGTCAGATGTTTGATGTGGCCATTCAGGCCGCAGTGGGTGGTCAGATTTGTGCTCGAACCACCGTTAAGGCCCTGCGCAAGAATGTGACGGCCAAATGCTACGGTGGTGATGCTTCCCGTAAGCGTAAACTGCTGGAGAAGCAGAAAGCAGGTAAGAAACGTATGAAGCAGGTGGGCCGGGTTGAAATCCCTCAGGAAGCTTTCCTTGCGGTATTGAAGGTCGATAAATAAAACAGAATCAGCCTGTCGTTGCTGACAGGCTTTTCTGCAAGAGCAAACTTCGCCCGTTAAAACAGTGGTTTCATCTGTTTTGACAGATTATCGGTAGAATAGAGATCAGGTATCTGAGAACAAATAACCATGGATATTAATTTTCCACTGCTGTTGGTACTGGCGGTTTTTATAACGGGTCTGATTGCGCTGCTCGACAAACTGGTTTTTTTGCCTAAGAGAAAAGCAGCCATAGAGAATTTCAAGTCCAGTACAGGTTCTCAACCTGATCCGGATGCACTGGCCAAGCTGGAGAAAGAACCCAGTATTATTGAGACCTCCAAGTCGATTTTTCCGGTTCTGGCTCTGGTACTGGTACTGAGATCGTTTCTTTTTGAGCCGTTTCAGATTCCTTCCGGTTCCATGATTCCAACACTTCAGGTAGGTGACTTCATTCTGGTGAACAAGTTCGACTATGGACTTCGTCTGCCCGTGATTGGGACCAAAGTGGTCTCTATCAATGAACCTCAGCGTGGTGATGTGATGGTCTTTAAGGAGCCGGCAAACCCGAATATCAATTTCATCAAGCGGGTGATTGGTATACCGGGTGATGAAGTGCGTTATATGAACAAAAAACTGACCATCAATGGTCACCCGGTTCCTGAGAAGTACATCGCGGAACTGAGAGATGAGGGTGGACCTTATCAGTTGTTTGAAGAGACTATTGATGGCAAAAGTCATGAGATTCGCAAGGATCTGGGTCTGAGAAGTCTGCGCTCTGAAGGTGCCTGGGTGATTCCTGAGGGACAGTATTTTATGATGGGGGATAACCGGGATCGCAGTAACGACAGTCGATACTGGGGCACGGTACCTGAACAGAATATTGTGGGTAAGGCCGTTTATATCTGGATGCACTGGCCTAGCTGGACTCAGCTGCCCAGCTTCAAGAATAATGGCACAATAGAGTAATTAATACCCAGACAGACGCTGCCCGCTTCTTGCGGGCAGAGTCGTCTTGGGATGATAAAAGGTGGCAAAGAAAGTGCTCTTTATCATTCCAGAAAGGTTTGAGCTCAGGCGTCTGAATGCAGGATTCAAATTTCTCTGAAATAGTAAAAAGTATTTTTGCAGGGATATCGCCATAATGCCTTCCTTCAGGAGGCAGGTATCAGGATTGTCTAGGAGCCTGTCGGACTTAAGACTATTTCGGCCTAAATTCCAGAAAGAACGGCCCAATTATTCGATGAATTCGATTAAATAGGTCAACTATTCTCACGAATCCATCGAATAATTCGACTCGTTCTA
>NZ_JBPCXO010000164.1:0-21441 GCF_051008435.1 Endozoicomonas sp.
TTCATTCTGGGACTATCTGACAGACAGGTTAACAGGCAGTGGCTCGTTTCCAAGGCTGACGGACTTGATTGAAAAAGCTTCTCACATACTACCTTGTGGGCTTTGCAGCAGTTATTAAGAAGCTACAAACCTTCAAACCTTCAAACCTTCAAGCCTTCAAACCTTCAAGCCTTCAAGCCTTCAAGCCTTCAAGCCTTCAGACCTTCCAGCCCTCAAACCTTCAGGCTTTTCCCTGTCAGCACTGAGCATGGTTTTCAAAAGTTGTGAAGACAAATTCGCAGCCCTTTCCTGCTGCTGTATGTAATGTAATTGAAGCCTTCCTTTATAAGGTTTCAGTACTTCGGCATCCAGGTAGTCATCCAGCAATGGCATAATCGCTAGCATTCCCCAGGGTTGGACGCCACTCTCTTTCATAAAGTCGAGGTACTCTCTGGCTTTATCATCCTGCTCATCAATCAAGGCCCATGATAACGCGGCGACCATAAAGCCCGGACTGCGCCAGCCTTTCTCCCAGCTGCTTTCGATCATGGCTCTGGCTTGATTTAAATATTGTCTGCGCGTCGTATTGTCACCTATCTTTTCGATAGCCCGGGCCTGATAGAGATGACTGATAATCACCGACTCGGGATCCGATTGGCATCGCTCAGGGTGACTTTGAAGAGCTCTGGCAAAACCTCTCTCAGTCTGTAGCCAGTTGCCGCTTAACCAATGTTCCCTGGAGACCAGCAGGTCGTACCTATAACCCTTGCACCACTCATTACTGATTTCTGTTTGATTAAATGCTTTCAGACTTTTTTTCAATCTCTCTGCATCACGCTCTTTCAGGCTGACCATTGACTCGAGCCAAAGCTTTTCCCAGGGGTCTCTGTTTTCCTGACGCTGAATCAATGCAGCTACCGCATCCACCTGATCCAGGTAGATGAGTGAATGCAGTGCCTTCACTTCAAGCCCATCCTGATCGTTTTTCTGATCCTGCAACAAAGTAATACGATCCAGCGCCCGGTCAAAATAACCGGCTGCCATAGCCTGCTTGATCGGGAGCATGGCAAACGTATCCGATTCAGCAGCAAAACGATCAGCAAGTAAGCGTGCCTGTTCTGTTCTCCCAATCAGAGCCAAACCCGATAGATAATTCAACCGAACGGACTCATGCAGTGGATCGAGCTGATAAGCCTGCTCATAAGCTTCAAAGGCTTTCCTCGCAACGCCCTGATCCAAATAAGCATTACCCAGCCACATATGAGCCATGGAAAAATCCGGTTTCAGGCGGACGGCCATTTTCAAGGCGGCAACAGCTTCATCCAGATGTCCTGACTCTGAAAGATAAACACCTCTGGCCCCATGGGCTTCTGCCAACTCAGGCGCCAGTTTCACAGCTTGAGCTGAACTTTGATCGGCCTCAGCCAGTAAGCGCTCTCGGTCTCCATAGCCATAAAAGGTTTGCAGTACTTGAGTGTCTGCCAACCCAGCCCACGCCTGAGCATAGTTTTTATCCAGCTCAACTGCTCTTTTGAAATAACTGGCCGCCTTTGCTAACGAAGACTCTGTTCTCACCCGCCAAAAGTTTCTGCCTAACAGATACTGCTCATAAGCTTCATAACTGCCTGTTCCTTCAAACTGTTCTTCTCCAGGCTCCAGAGTACCTTTTTGAATAGCGATTTTTCTGCCAAGCTCCTGCTGAATCTGCTGACCAACATCGATGGCCAGATCAACCACTTCCAGAAAAGCTTCTTCATTGGTGCTGTCCCCCCCAGCCTCGATCGTTTCTTCCATACCCACCTGCACACTGGCAAAGGGACGATCAGGGTCTCTGTTCAATCCGGCATACACCAGAACCATAAAAACAATCAGCATCACAGTGACAAAGGAGTATTTAAAGACTTTGACCAGTGCACTGATCATGGCTTGCAGCAAACCAATAAAATCGGTAATCAACTTTGCTGGCCAGGGTGCACTGTTTTCCTGAACGGAATCGGTAGGTGTTGATGATGGAATCTTATTGAGAGGTTGTGTCTTACTTTCAACAGTTTCTGACGATAACGGCTGAGATGGACGGGATGATGAGGTAAGAGCACATTCAGAATTGTCCAATGGCTCTGCTTTTGCCACCAGCACATAACCCCTTCTGGGAACCGTTCTAATGTAGTGCCGTTCTCTCGAAGTATCACCAAGCAGTGTACGCAGCTCTGAAATACAACGAGTCAGTACTTCATCTGAAACAACCAGATCCTGCCAGGCTTCTGTCAGCAGGACATCACGACTGACGACATTACCCTGATGGTTTATCAACACCAGTAACACATCCACCAGCTTGGGCTCGGCATGTCTCTTCATGCCATCCTTGATAAAGATCCCTGTCTCAGGATGAACAGTCCATTCACCCAGCTTGAAGCCCTGCTTCCAGTCCATTGGTCCCTCTTTGCAATGACAGCAGCCGTGAGCTCAACAAAACAGCTATGAGCAGAGGTTAAAGATTATTCCAAAGATACTGCCATTTTATTTACTGCAAATGCGCTATTTTTGATTTTTTATTCAGCTGTTTTTTGATGCTACACCACTTTTTGTCATATCCGAAGCTTTTCCGAAGGTTTCCAGAACAGCCAGAAAACCTTTGCCCCCTCTGTAAAAACATCCCTTTTTATTTTCAAAGATAAACGGACCCTTTCTTCAGGATAAACGGACTAACGAAATCCAGACTGTCGTCGAAAAGCTTAGAACCGGAATTCAACAGTCATGGAAAGAAGAACCTGGATGTTCATTATTACAACCGCATTTGCATTGATGATTTCGACAACCGTCAAGGCGATGGAACCAATTAACACCTCATCGGTCGAAGCACCCGCCAAGTGGCAATTCGATCCGCAACAACAAGGGAAAACGGAAAACAGTGATTACTGGATAAGCCCCTCGTTCCTTTCGGAAGTGGAGGCGGTTACCAGCGCCTGTAATATTTACAACCCGATTTCCATAGAAGAAGATCGTGAATACATCGGGGCTGTTTTAAAGCATAAGACTAAAAACAGTTATCATTACACGGTTGCGGCAGGTGAATCCGGGGAAGATCGAATCCATGCAGAGATTGTCTTCCCCAAAGATTATGAAGTCATTGCCTTCTGGCATACTCATGGAGCAGGTGAAGGCTCCCGACATTATTTTTCCAGATACGACACCGCGCTGGTTCAACAATGGAACAAACCCTTTTACTTGTCGGACAGCTCTGGCTACCTGAAAATATTTCAGCCAGGTGACAGAATTATGAGTGTGTTTCGAGCTCGCAAGTTCGGCTTGGGTGATGCTAAAGGCAGCGCTAAAGGAAAAAGAGTAAAGGACAGTAATGGAGAAACAGTAACAGTAAGAGTTGAGTAACTTTCAGGGTAAAGTGCAACCCGGTTCAATGCTATTTCACTGGATTGCTTTCAGTACGGGTGCCATCACATAATTCATTACGGTTCTCCTCCCTGTCAGTACATCGACAACCGCTGTCATGCCCGGTAAGACCGGCCATTGTTCTTCAGCGTCAGGTAGCTGAACTCTGATTCGGTAATAAGACTGCCCCCGATCATCTTCCAGAGTGTCTGCACTGATCGACTCCAGACTTCCCGTCAAACTTCCGTATGAAGCATTCTCATAGGCTGTCAGTTTAACCTGTGCATTCTGACCTGATCTAAGAAAGGCAATATCCGAAGGCTTCACCTGAGCTTCAACCACCAGACTGTCCCCTTCAGGGACGATCTCTATTAGCGTGGCTCCGGGCTGAACCACACTGCCTGGCGTATTCACATGAACCACCTTGACCAGTCCACTAACGGGAGCGGTCAGTGCTGTTCTGTGCACTTTGTCCTTAAGCCCAACCTGTCCCTCGGTCAATCTTCCCAAGCGCTCACGAGCGGACTGAAGTTCCTTTTGGACATCTGCCCTATAACGTATTGCCGTGCTTCTGTAGCGACTGCGAGCCTCAGTCAAAGCGGAGGCCAGCCTTGGTTCCATTAATCTGGCATTCTCCAACTCACCTTTCAGCTCATTAGCTCGACGTTGCAGACCAAGAATATCAACCCGTGTAACCAGCCCTTCCCGAGCCAGGGGTTCTTTCAGTGCCAGCTCTTCCTCGATCAGGCCGACACTGCGACTCAAGGTTTTTATTTTCTGGTGATGCTCCTTAAGTTCCTGACTCTTCTGGCTCTCTTGCAAGGCCAGTATATCGAGCTGGCTAATAAACGACTCTAATCTCTTATCAAGCATGGCCTTCTGCTGTTCCAATTTTATTGAATCAACAGACTCCCCATGAGAATTAGCCAGTAAAACGGAGCGGTCAATCTGCCAACGATCATCTTTTTCATGAAGTGAATCTAACTCAGCTTCAAGCCTCTGAACTTCCCAGTCCGTATCTTCCAGCTCGGTTTCATTCACCATCAAACTGGATCGGTATCGTGTTTCATCCACTTGCACCAGAGTATCTCCCTTATTAACGCGATCGCCTTCCCTGACCCCGACCCACTTCAAGATGCCTCCATCCAGACTTTGTACCAGTTGAACCCTGCTGTCGGGTACTACCCGACCATAACCAGTGACTACCTCATCCAGTTCCGCCCAGCAGGCCCAGAGAATCAACACAGTGAGAAGCATCAGAAGCATCCAGACAAACCACCGGCTATGAACCGAGAGATCCATCAGTTTTGCCTGTTCACGACTACCGGCTGTATCAAGCAACCATTTCTGCCAGCGGCTTTCATCCTTCATGACGGTTCCGCTCTGATATCCTCTCTGGATTTATCGGAAATCACCCGACCACCATCCAGCAAAACCACCCTGCTGACCGCATCCAACAGGCTGCTTCTGTGAGTCATTAATATTAGTGTGGTGGTGGCTGGAAGCACAGCGAGAGTCTGCCGCACCTGATCCTCCATCAGGCTGTCCATATGAGCAGTGGGCTCATCCAGTACCAGCACATCAGGCTTATTCAACAGAACCCTGGCCAGTGCTACAGCCTTTCGCTGACCGCCAGACAATCTTTGACCGCCTTCTCCCACCGGATACTCCAGGGCAGCCAAAGACCTCCCTGTAAAACCGGTTACGCCGGATGCCTGGGCTGCATATAAAAGTGCCTCGTCATTCACCTCGGTATGACCCAGTATGATGTTGTCTTTAACCGTGCCATGGAAAAGCCAGGGTTCCTGAGCCAGAAAACCCACTTTCATCCTCAGACGACGGGGATGGATATCATTGATATCAATATCGTCGAAAGTGATTCGTCCCTGGTCAGGGGCGTAAAGTGCTGCCAGAACTCTAGCCAGTGTTGATTTACCCGAACCCGAGCGACCCACAATCGCCACTTTTTCACCGGGCGGAATCTTCAGGGTCAAATCCACCAGAGCAGGCACTGAAGCCCCCGGATACTTGAATGACACCTGCTCACAATCCACCTTGCCTTCAATCTGATCCAGACTGCGATAACGATGGCTGGACTGTTGTTCATCAGGCTGAAACATTAATTGCCCGGTGACCTTATAAGCGGTTCTGGCCTGATGGTAGCGGGTGGCCAATAACGCCAGCTGCATAAAAGGAGCCATAGCCCTGCCGGTTAGCATCATGATCGCAATGAGAGCGCCCAGATTAATCCCGCCATTACTGATGGCCATGACCCCGTAAAAAATAACGGCTACCGTCGTCAGCTGTTGAGCACAAAGAGCAGTGACTGTCACTGTTCCGGTAATCGTCCGGGTCTTTAATCCCCAGGTCGCCATTTGGCCTACTGCCTGCTCCCAACGCTTCTGAAACCGCCATTGAGCTCCGGCCAACCTCAGGGTTTCCATCCCGGTAAGGCTTTCAACCAGATCGCCCTGCTTTCTAGCTGATAAGCGCTCACTCTCTTCTATGGTCCGGCGCAGAGCAGGTTGTATCACCAAACTGACGATAATCATCAGCGCAATCGCAAGAATCGGTATCCAGACTAATTTACCGGCAAGAAGACCGATCACCAGTAGAAAAATCAGAGCGAAGGGGATGTCGACCAGAGCCGTGAGACAGGTGGAGGTAAGAAACTCTCTGATGGCATCAAAATCCTGCAACTGACGGGCAAAAGCTCCTGTTGAAGCAGGTCTGGCGGATAACTGCATCGCCATCACCTTGGCGTAGATCCGGCTGGATATCAGCAAATCAGATTTTTTTGCAGCCAGATCAATAAACCGGTTTCTCAGGTATCGACAGGTAAATTCAAAAACAATAACCAGCAATATGCCAACCGTGAGTGCATTGAGTGTGCCCATGGCCATACCGGGAATCACCCGGTCATACACCAAACGGACAAACAGAGGTACAGACAGGGCGAAGAGATTGACCAGCAGTGAAACCAGCAGAACCTCACGGTAGATCCCTCTCCCAGCCAGGAGGGCTCCCCATAACCAATGTTCATGCAAAGCCGGTTCAAGCTCCGGCTCACGATCGTCTTTCACACTGGCAGGACTGAACAGCATCAGCACATTTCGAGTGTTTTCCTGAAACTCTTCTGTCAACAAACTCAATGGTTTCAAATGCTCTGACGGATTCAGCAAGCTGATCCGGCCTTCATCCACTGCAGTGATGATAACCGGTGAATCCTGCCACCACCCCAAACAGGGAAAGCTACTCAATGGCAGTTCTTGTTCACAAAGGTTGATCGATCTTTCATACGTCAGTAGACCAGCGTTTTCAGCCGCTCTTTCTATCAGGTGCCCGGGAATCAGTCCGTCTTCAAGCGGAAGACCTGACAAAATAACTTCCGGAGACACAGCCCTTTCAAAATAGTTTGCCAGCCAGACCAGACAATCCAGTATGGGATCCCGACTCATACCGCTCGCCCCGATCAAAGTAGAACGGGAAGTTAGAGTAGAGCATGAATGTCGGGACCGCCATCCTCCCTGTAATAACCGATCTTTTATCAGCACAGAAAGCATCTACGAAAAAGCAGAGCAGTAGAAAATCACCTATGCTCTTCTTTCAATACACCCCCTGTTTTTTCCGCCACCGTTCTTCACTGATCAGCACACATGAAACTTCCATTTCAACGACACCGGCTGCCAACACACCTCACTCTTGCCATGCTTCTCACACTGTCTGGCTATCCTGCCCATGGACAGAACCTGGAAGAAGTGGTCAGCGTGGCGCTCATTTCCCACCCAAAGCTGCAACAGGCCTTTCATAAGGTGCAGGAGCGCCAGCACGATGAAACCGTTGCCAAATCGGGCTACCTGCCCACTCTGAATCTTCATGCAGGTATTGGACATGAACGTACGGACAGCCCGGCAACCCGGAGTGGTGGTCCTTCTACCGACGAATACCTCCGGCGAAGAGAAGCATCTGTCGTCTTACGCCAGATGCTTTTTGAAGGTTTTGCAACCCTGAACAATGACCGCAGAACAAAGGCTGCCACTCATTCAGAGCAATATCGATTGCTGAATATTGCCTCCGAGATGGCTCTGGATGTGACGCGCTCCTATCTGACGATCCTGATGCAACAAAAAGCTCTGGATATGGCACGTCAAAACCTGGATGCCCACGAAGAGATCTACTACTCGATTTTCAAACGATCCGAGCAAGGCGTACAAAGTACCGCCGACCTGAGTCAGATCAGGGGACGTCTGGCCAGAGCACAATCCAATGTCATCGCCGCCGAGAACAATCTGAACGACGCCCGGATACAGTTTTTGAAACTGGTGGGTGTTCAGCCAGAGGATTTGACTGAGCCTGAGCCGGATATTGGACTGATCCCTGAAACATTGAACGACACCCTGAGAGTCGCTTCAAACGATTACCCACTGTTGCAGTCAGCCACTCTTGATCAGGAAGCGGCCACTCATGAGTACGAAGCCAGTAAGGGAGGATTCTATCCAGAGTTGTCCATTGAGGCGTCCCGTTCATGGAATTACAACCTCAACGGGATCAAGGGCCGGGACGATGATTATGCCATCATGCTGCATGCCCGTTATAACCTCTTCAACGGCGGCAGAGATACCGGTCAGATGAAGGCAGCCCTGTCACGTCGAGACGAGGCTGGCGACATCTATTCCCAGGCAAGGCTCCAGGTTCAGGAAGAAGCCAGACTTTCCTGGGAGGCCCGGCAGCAACTGAGAAGGCAGTTGCCCAAACTGGAAGAACACTTTGAAGCCATCAACGTCACCGTCAAGGCCTATCGCCGACAGTTTATTCTGGGAGAACGCACATTACTCGATGTGTTGAATGCTGAAAATGAAAAGCTGGAAGCTAACCTGGCCTGGAACCGGGCTACCACTCATGAGCTGGAAGCCAAATACCGGTTACTGCATATCACCGGAAGGCTGCTCGACTCACTGAAATTCGCCCTGCCTGCCAACTGGATACCAGCTGAGAAAGCACGTCATGAGAAAGCACGTCATGAGAAAGCTGACCATTCCTTCTGAAGGCGCCCGGGTCGGAAAAGTTTCAGGCGTCGTCTGGAAGCTGTTACCAGACGGCTCACGTCAAAGAATCTTCCCTGAAGACACTGGAGAAGCCCTGTCCTCCGGTATTACCGTTGAAGTAGAAGACGGCTCAGACATTGATCTGGTGCCGGACACTTTCACTGTCTCGGAGTCTCTCCCTCAAAGAGAATTCCTGCCTGGCGATCAGCCCGACTATCTGAAACGATCATCAACACCGGCTTCTGAACATGGCCAGAGTGCTTCCATGCCCTTTGTCATGCCTCTGAGCCTTGCCCGGACAGTGCCTTCCGCTGGCTTTGTGACGGGGGCAAAGGCGCCGGGTCAGCTTCTGGAGCAGGAACGTTCCGATCTTTTCGGTGACGATAGGGAGCAAGTAAACGACACTTATGCCCTGCTGAAAATTACGGCACCGATCACGGCAGATAATATTGTCAATCTCATTGAGTCAGGGCATCTGATTATCGCCGGTACGGTCACCGACATTGAAGATGGCCAAAATGTGCAGGTCAGTTTGACCGATCAAAATGGCAAAAATCTTCAGGCCAGTTGCCCGATTTCTGCCAGTCAGTGGCAGTGTGTCTTTAACGATATGGGAGGCAACAGTGCAGGACTCACCGATGGTCCTGTGCTGATCAAAGCCTCGGCATCCGACTTGTTTGGAAATACTGCCACTGACAGTCACTCGTTTATTCTGGATACCTTCGCCTGGACCCGGATCGATGACATTGACAGCATTGGTCAGACGCTTCCTAGTGTGCTCAGTGGACACATTGACGGCGTTGAACAAGGCAGAGCAATAGAACTGACAGACACCAACCCCATTGAGTTCCCTTATTCCAGACTCATTCCAAACGAGGGCCCAACCTGGCAAACCCCTATTCCCCCCATTCAACGTATTATTGGTTTTAGCCCCAATGCTTTTGTCAGTGATCTGGCCGGTAACATTGCCACTGATTACCTGCCACCCATTGGTAACCCTGCTGGTATCAACATTGATGAGCACATCGACCTCTCTGTCAAAAAGCAGAGCCCCCCTATTGCCAATGAAAGAACGGATCTTGCATTTGATCTTCAGTCACTGCAGCAATATGCCCCACAAAATCTGGAAGTGATTGACCAGGGTCAGGTTTACCCTCTTAAGTGGCAAATATCGGATAACGCACAAGTTCTGAATGGTGTTTACTCCGTCAATGGCAATGAACAGATAGCGATTCATTTTCAGCTACCGGACAATGGTTCTGGACTGGCTGAATTCACTCTGGAGTCGCCATTAAGACACCCTGATGGACAGGGGCAGAACAGTATCCGGTTTACTCTTCCCTATCTGAAGAGTGATCCCGTGACGCTGCATCGTTCTCTCGCCGGACAAGAAGTGGATGTTACCGACGATGTCCCTACCGCCAAAGTCCACGATAAAGTGGAACTGGTTGAAGGCTCCATAGCTTGCTGGCATTACAACGGAAAGTTGTTCACGCAGAACGATGCCGGAAGTGATGGCGCAAGACTGACAACGGTTGACCACAAACCCATAGCGGACTTTCCCACTGAAGCCAGCGGCAACAGGGCTGGCTGGAAAATGCTGGCAGGGCACTACGGGAACTTGTTCTTTCAAGCGGATGGTCGTTGGTTTTACAAGGCAACGCCTGACCAGGTGCATCCGGGAGGCCAACCCCTCAGCGAACAGTTTGATTTTACACTGACCGATTATGATGAGGATGACTCCTCTGCCAGCATCACCTTTGATGTTCTGGATGGCAAACCTATATCCACAGCTGATATTTTTTTCACGGCTGATCAGGAATGTCAGTCACCACCCAGTGCGGATAGTGAGCAAGTCACTTATTTCAAGGGTTCAGACACCATTGTTGAAAACAGTCTGTCTTTTGATGCCGATGCGACACTCAGTCAATTCAAACTCGCCTTGTCTGGCAGAACGGTTACCAGTAGCGGCATAGCTCTGGACCTCAGCAGCCTTTACCCTGATAGCCAGAACCGGAATCTTGAGCTGAAAAGAATCGATGGAAACACGGTCGCAAGGTTCTGGATAGATTCAGTGGCAACCGACCATCAGGGGGATGTCAGTGCCCGTATCTCTGTTCTGCAGACGCTTAACCTTTCAGTAAAGGATGCAGTAACGAATGCACAGGGGACATCCGACCTTGTCCTTCCCGTTGTCACCCATGCTTTTGAGATTCATGATGATATGGCGGAAGCCACTGCTTACATCACCATGAAAGATGGAAAGCTGGATGCTCAAGACGACACTGGATCAGTGGTTGAAGGTCAGAGTCTTACCGGCAATGTCATGCAAAATGATACCCTCTGCTCCCACGTTGCTGAGGTATCTGACCTGTTTCTTAGCGGCAGCTTCTTGCCTTCAGGAAAAGACAGCCACTTTCTTCCAAAAACGACGATTCAAACACTCAAGGGCGAGCTTCGTGTTGATAAGGATGGATCCTGGAACTTCAGCAGCAAAGACTCTCTGAATCAGTTACAACTTCAGCAATTGCCATTCCAATACACCCTTACTGCTATTGATGGCCATGAAGCCTCTGCCACTTGCCGTATTGATATAACAGATGGTGCACCTCCCACTGGCGGTTTTACAGCCAGCCTCACCCTGACAGAAGCCGGACTGCAAAGCCCTCCCCTATACCCCACCAAGGCAACCAGTAACAGGATCACCATCTCGGGGGATGGTTCAGACCCTATTTCTCCGGCAAGTCTTGCATTCACTGACAGCAATGCCACGGATTTATCGGGCAAGTACTTCTCTGGCCATGTTCCGGTTACGTTCACCGTTTCAGGCAAGATACTCACAGGGGTGACAGGCAGTACAAAAATACTGAACATCAAGCTGATACCGGAACCCCAAACCGGAAAAGACCTTGATTTCAAGTACGAAGCAACGCTCTACCAGCCTCTGGACCACCCTGCAAACAATGGTTTAAATCTGCCTTTAACCGTCACTGCCGCAGACATTGATAACAGCTCACTAGTCAACGACGGTAGTCTTTCTCTCACCCTACAGGACGGAGCAGATTTACAGTTTTCTAATCAGGAGACAGCGACTCTGGATGAATCCGTTCTGGTCAACCAACCTGTAATACAGGGAACCGCCCATCTATTACTGACTCCGGGTTCTGACAAAGTTGAAATAAACAGCTGGGGATTTTCTGCAGACCAGCCAGGGCTGAACAACCTGACCTCTCTGGGACATCCGCTTACTATTCAGACTGGATCTAACAGCCGAACCCTTCAGCTTCAAGATTCTGTCACCCATCAGCAGGTTCTGACCCTGACTTTGGACAACCTGCCTTCAGAACAAGACCAGTCAACGCTTCAGTGGACAGCCAAATTGCATCAGGCCATGGATCAGAACCAGGGATCCTGGCCATTAAAACTGGCTGTTGAAGCTGCTGATATGGACAATGACAAGGTTCAGGGATGGGTTTATCTGGATATCAGCAACGATCAACCCAAGGCGGTGGATCACGACTTTAGCCTCATTGAAGGTGAGAGCACTTCCAGCACTCAGGAAGGGACACTTTTTACCGCTGAACAGGCCGGTGCGGACCTTGGCAAAATCACGGCCATCAACGGCACTGATCTTAGTTCCAGTTCCGACTTTCAGGTATTCCCTGGCAAACTTGGAAGCCTTTCCGTTAAACCCGATGGCACCTGGTACTATCAGGCTTTGCCAAATCTGGTTCATCCACCCGAAAATATTCTACTAGAGACGTTTACTTATACACTGACCGACTCAGATGGGGATGAGTCCACGGCCAATATTACTTTTTCCGTTGAGGATGGAGCACTGCCACACTTTGATCCAAAAAGTGCTCCTATTCCCCCTTCAACCGGAAGTTCATCGACAGATCCGAACAAACTGATGACTCTGGATATCGATCAGGAATGTCAGGTCCCCCCTCAGCCCGATAAAGGCGACATTATTGTCATTAAAGGCTCAGACAGCCTGCCAATAGATCAATCCCTGCAATTTGATCCCGATAAAACGCTTGATTTTTTCAAGGCAGCCATAGCTGCAAGAAGTCCCCAGAGCAATGGCCACCCCATCGACCTGACAGGATTGAATCAGGACGCTGACAAACACCGCCTTGAACTCAAAACCGATGAAGGTAAAACCGTTCTGCTGATCACTCTGGACAATTTTTCCCAGGATGCCAACACCGGGAACCTGATGGCCGAGATTCATGTCCTGCAGCAAAATGCTTTTCAGGTAAGCGGCGCAGAACCTGCCATTTTGCCTGTTGCGCTACAGGCTACCGATCATGATGGCGACACGGTTCGTGCAACGGTTCAACTGAATTTGATCGATGGTATCCCAACAGCTACTGATGATTACCATGACGTTGATGAAGGAAAAACCGTGTCCGGTAACCTGCTGGACAATGACAACACCTGCATGGACGAAACAACCATCATTGCTGTTGAGCTTGGCTTCGGTTCCAACGCCGCAGGCAGTGACCCTAATAAAATCACTGTCTACCCACCGGGAACATCACTGACTACACAGTACGGAACGCTGGTGGTGAATAAAGACGGCAGCTTCCAGTTCGATGCCCACGACTCTTTAAAGAACAACCCTGACCCTGTCCAACAGATTTTCTCTTATACCTTGCAGGATATTGAAGGCCACCAGGACGATGCCAGTGTCTATCTCTCAATTTATGACGGAGCGCCTCCGGAAGGTCATGATCTGGGAAAAATAACCCTGACTGAGGGCGAAATCAGCGGACAACTGCCCTACCCTGTCACAGGCTCTCTACAGGGCGTTTTATCGGGCGGTTCAGACCCTGCCGATGCCAATACCGTGCGCTTTGCTGGCTCGTTTAGCGATTTAGACAACAAGCTCACTTCTCTGGGCGAACCTCTGTTTTTTACTCAGGAACACAAGTCCCTTCAGGGTAAGACAAGCAGCGGAGTGACGGTGCTTTCTATCCTTACCCACATGCCACTGGCCACTGCCAATAAAGAGGTGCCTGTCACCCATGAAGTTGAGTTGTTCAGACCACTGGATCATCAAGGCTCCGGACTCATCAATAACCTCATCAATAACCTCATCAACGTTGATGGCAATGACATTGTCCTGAAGCTGCCCATGACCTTTTCCGATTTTGATGGCTCGCCCGCACAAAAAACAGGGTTACTTGAAGTCAACATTAAGGATGGCCTGTTTCCCAGCGTAACGGATATCACCAGAATAGCGATAGACGAAAAGGACATTCCAGCACATGATTCTGAACCTATAACACTGGGGCCAGGGTCTGACCTGATAGCACCTTCCAGCCTGCGATTCGCAGATAATCAGCCAGGTCTGACAGGTCTTTTCAGTAATGACCAGCTTCTGAAACTGGTAAGGGAAGATGACCAGACACTGAAACTGGACATCGGTGGAAATCCAGACACCCAGGTACTGACCCTTAAACTCGATGACGTCCCGGCTCCCGATGCACCATCAACGGTTCCATGGTCTGTGCAACTGGACAACCCGATGGATCAGGACAAAGGCCAGTGGCCACTGGAGATTGCTGCAGAAATTTCAGACTCCGATGGAGACATTAGGGGGTTTACTCTTGTTGCAGATATCAGAGACAACGTGAGCGGCCTGGATATTCTGGTGAACACACCCGAGTTAACTCTGATTGAACCCTTACTGAATGCGCCCTTACCGACAACAGACATGTCATCCGCCACTGTTCATGCCGGCACGGATAACATAAAGCAAGTTCATTTTCTGACGCCCGCCACTGATAGCCAGAATCAGGCTATTGATGACTCGGGACTCCCCCTTTTACACGACGGACTCCCCATTCACTATAAGACAGAAGCCAATCAATCGATTGAAGCCTGGTCTTATAAGAATGGAACTGGGAATCAGAAAATATTTACCCTTTCCTGTCAGGATTGCCCAAGCTCAAGCAACCCCATCCCTGCTAATACTTTTGCCACTGTCCACCTGAAGATTGAGTGGTTCAGCTTCCTTGATCATAAAGACGACCACGGACAAAAAGATAATCTAAAGCTGCCAACGACCGTGACGGCTATAGATACTGATGGCTCACAGGTTCAGGATCAGATCACACTGACTCTGTCAGACGGGGCTTTACCCGTCCCGGGGGATACTCATTCACCGGAACCGGTTCTGGACATCAACCGTGGGCAGGAGAATGTTCTCAAAACAACCCTTGAGTTTACCCCCGGTTCTGATCGTGTCATCCCCGAGATCGGACTGACCGACCTTCAGAGCAAACTTCAGGGGTTGAGCTCTGATGGGTATTTGCTGGACAGAATAGAAAAAGCATCTGATGGCACCATCAACGTTTATCGTTCAGATGGTCAGCTTGTATTCACTCTGAAAGGAAAAACACTGCCTGGCAATCAGGTTGAACTGGAAGTCAGGCAGCTCGATAATATTGACCATATTCCAACAGCTTTATTTCCACAGTTTGCAGAAACCAAAACCGTATTTCTGAAGGTCTGGTTGAATGACTCCGATGGCGACAAGAGCAAAGAACACAAGATCATCCCTTTCATCATCAATGACACCGACCCATCGGCTGAGCCGGATCACTTCAACAATGGCAACCCGATTGCCACCGAAGGTCAGGTCGTTCCGCTGGATAAGAACCGTGGACTGATGATCAACGATCAGCTGAACGCTGATGCCGACAAAGCCAGACTGACTGAACTGCACTACTCCCCCTACGATTATCAGGTGCCTGATGGCTCATCGATAACCGTAGATACGCCTCTGGGCACTCTGACCGTTTTCTCTGACAGTCAATGGTCTCTGGATACCCGAAAATGCATTGATCACAGTGGGGGCAGAGACAGAACCGAAACATTCCAGTACACGATTATGGATGGCGATTGCGACATCTCTGCATCGGACGCCTCCATTACGATCAGAGACCTCGACGCCAGCTTTCGTAAGACTCAGAACGCTTCAGGCATTGAAGATCAAACCTCACCGGTTCCAGTGAGTTTTGAAATCCTGCTGGGAGATATCGATCGCAGCGAAAAAATCAGCCAATTATGGGTCGTTGAAAGTTCACTTCAAGGTGGGCAACTGACCTACCAGGGCAGTCCGCTCACAGCCAAAGAAGGCAGAATCACACTTCCTCTGGAGGCCTTAATACCTTCCGATGAGGACTGCTACCGTTTCTTTGCATCGAATAAACTGGGCTACCTGCCACCCGATGACGGTTCTGACTTTAGTTTTGCCCATCATAAAATCCAGTTGGAGCTGAAAGCCGACATCAGCAAAAACCCGGGATCTGATCAAAGCATCAGCGGTCAATTAAAAATCAACATCAGCGGGGTTGCTGACAAGCCTCTGTGGAATACCGGTAAGGACATTGACTACTTTACGACAGAAGAAGACCATTCTCTGACGTTAACCGGAGCCGGTGCCCAATTGCAGGATACCGATGGCTCAGAAACCCTTACCTACGAAATACTGGCAATACCGGAACATGCCACACTCAAGCTGAACAATACCCCTCTCTCGGCTGGCCATGTATTAACTGCATCAGAGATCCAGGCAATAGAAGTCATTCCGGACTCCGACTGGAGTGGCAAACTATTACTCCCTTTCAAAGCCATTGCCACCGAGTCTGCCCCCTTTTCTGTCCAAACGGACGAATCTGATCATACGCTGACGGTCGATGTGCAACCCGTAGCGGATCAACCATCGCTGACGGTTTCTCCAGCCCAGGCCGGAGGTAATACGGCCAGAGTTTCAACCCAGGAAGATCACAAGACCGAGATTGCTGATTATATTCATGCAGAGCTGTCGGACACGGATGGGTCAGAGCAACTGTTCATTCTAATTAAACCCATGGTGAGTCCGGGGGAAGACCCCGGCAGTTTCTGGCTCAAACAGCCCGATGGAAGCTGGCTACCCTTAACGACTCCCGGCAACAGCCAGAACGCCAGACTATTACCGGATGGCAGTGCTGAAGTGCCCTACGCTGAGCTATCAGAACTGGCCTACCAGCCCGGCAAGGATCGAAGTTCTGCAAACTTTTCTGACCTCCAACTGAAGATCAATGCTGTCAGTAAAGAATCCCCCCAACAAGGCGTTGATCCTTCCGTAACCGTGGCTATTTCTGCTGACAAGTTCCTTGAGCTCAGTGTTAAAGGCGTCCCCGATACCCCTTTGGTCACAGGCAATGCGATCTGGGTTGTCGACCCTCTGAATACACTGACACTGACGGGTACCGAACAGGAAGACCAGGCCCTGCCTATTCAGTTCGACCTTAAGTCTGCTGATATCGATGGATCGGAATCCCTGAATGTCTTACTGGATACTGCTCACCTTACCACTGGGTTTATGATCCGGGACTCTCAGAATCATCAGCCTCCGATCGCAGGTATTTCCGGGAACAACCCGGTATATCAGCTCAGTCAGAGTGATCTCACTAACGGAACATACCGCATAGTCCCCCCTCTGGATTACGCGGGAGAACAACTCCTGACCCTGAAGACGCTGGTCACCGAAAAAGATGGAGCACGTTCAGAGTTTCCCATTGAGTTAACCGCAAAATTCCTACCCGTTGTCGACACTATTGGTATTCCTGTGTCGTATAATGGTCGGGAAGTGGATATTGCCACTGACCCTGCCGGTTTCACAGGAGGTGCGGCTTTAACACTGGACAGTATCAAACTTAAAGATACGGACGGGAGTGAAAGCCTCCAGGATATCAACAGGGTTGAGCTACCCTCCGGATTCCTGTTGTATCAGAAAAGCATCGCTCCCTATTCCAGCCTGGACCCGGATCAACCACTGGCCAGCCAGCTGGGTGGCAGGGATCAGTTAATCAACGCCCTGCGCCAGAAGCAGCTGGTGATTGTTCCCGGAACAGGGAATGATATCGACACAGACTTTCCAACAACCAGTCAAACCACCACTGATTTCACCTTCTACCCGGTGATACGTGATCAGCAAAACAATCTCGAGACCACCAGCGAAATAACAATAAAGGCGACTATTAACTGGACTGGTGAAGTCGACGGTCCCACGTCTTCTCCGGTAAACAACGATGAGAACACTCGCATAGAATACCCTCCCGGTTATACCGCTACAGGGCCGGATATTCCGCTAACGGATTTTCAGTTTACATCTACCGACACGGATCAGAGCGAGCATGTCAATCAAGACAACCCTGTTTTCAAGGTTTCTTTACTGAATGTCGGCGGTCAGCCATTAAGCAATGGCTGGCATTTATCGAACAGGCATTTATCAAACAGTAGCCCCGATGACTTGACGTTCAATGGCGATGAATGGCTGGTGAGTGAAGACAGTCTGTCAGGAACAACCCTTCATGTCTCAATACCAGGCAATTATGAGCTGAAAGTGGAATCACTCATCTCGGATATTGGCGATCTTGAAGCTCGCTCAGCCCGGTTTGATGTGGTGAATAACGAGTCGTCAACAGATCACAAGCCTCCTCATGACCCCGGAGATGTCTTCACCTGTACTGATGGCATCAAGGCCGCTGAAGACAACCCTTTGCCTCTTAGTGGCTGTGTTGATCCTTCCCAGGCTCTGTTTACCAACGAGACCACAGAGTTTCGAATCAACGCTTCCGACCTACCCCCTCACTGGGGTCTGACCGGCGACTACACACGGTCATGGGGGGAAAATGGCGAGACGATTAGCTACCTGATTCACCCTGGCAGCCTGCCCAATATTGTTATTAGCCCGGCCAGGGACTTCTCCGGACAGCAGACGATTCCTTTGCAAATTCTGCAACGCAATAATTTGAGTGATCAGTCAAAAGTCAGCTCACAGGATTTGATTTTCAAGGTCAGTCCGGTGGTTGACGACAACCCTGAGATCAAAACAGAACCAGACGCCAAAGGGATGGAATGGACAGGCAAAGATCAGGCCTGGCCCTTAAACCTGACAATAAACTCTGCCGACATTGATGGCTCTGAACGAGTAATAAATGTTGAACTGACACCACCAGCAGGGATTCAATTAGAAGGCGACGATCTTTCATTTGATGGCACCCGGTATATTCTGACTCTTCAACCCAATGAATCCGTAGATGCATTTAACCAGCGGCTGACCAGCATTCAATTTATCCCCGGACAGGGTCTTTCGGGAAAGATGCCTGTCAGCGTAGATTTCAGGATTCAGGACAATGCACCGGATATTAGCGAGTCGCAGGAAAGAGATTTTACGCAGCAGGTTCAGCTTGATATTTTGCCTGCCAACAACTGTGCATCTCTGATTTCTCCAGCTGCAGAAGGTGATGAAGATTCTGATATTCTGCTGACCGGCCTGCAGGCAACACTCAACGATAATGATGGCTCCGAGGCTCTGTCAGCCCTTATAGAAGGCGTACCCAACGGTGCAACTCTGTCAGATCCGTCGGATAATCTTTTACCAGCCAACGGCAATGGCAGCTGGCAAATTCCTGCCAGCCTGATTGACGGCTCTGGCCACATTGCTTCGCTAAAACTAAGACCTCCCCTGGATTTCAGTGGTGAGCTGAGCCTGCAACTGACCACCTACAGTCATGAGCACTCGCTGACCACAGTCTGTACCGATATGAGCCCTCTCCCTGTGAAAGTCCGTCCAGTAGGGGATGATTTGACTCTAAAAGAGATGACCCAGAGCAGCGGTCATGAAAATGTTGCCATACACTTACCACTGGACATCAAAACCACAGACACTTACTCAGACCCCACCGATCATCCTGAAGTGATTGCAGTAACCGTCAAAATACTCAACAGCAGTGACCCGACTATTTTTCCTCCTGAAGCCAGTGCTGAAAAGCCCTCTATAGAAACACCTGATGGCGTTCGGGCTGAATTTGTTTCATCAGGACCAACGATCGAAGCCCGACTTGAAACAACTTCCACTGCTTTGCCTCATTTGATCTATCAACCTGGCGATGGTCATGGCAAAGCAACTCTTCAGATCACAGCTCACTCCGTTGATAATACCGACGGTTTCACTCCCGGCGATGGCTCCGAAGTCAACTTCCAGGTCAAACTCACTATCACACCGGCATCCGACAAGCCAGAATGTCAGGTAGAACACGACACTATCACTGTATCGAAAAATGTTTCAGTGCCCCTTGGTATCAAAGCGGCAGTAGTGAACCCCGCTCTTCAGGTCAACAACCTGGTCAAAACAGAGCTGTATGTTCAGCTGGAAAACCTGCCACCCGCCGCTTTGCTGATCAACAGTGTCACAGGCCAACCCGTAGGTGTACCAACGACTTCGCCAGCCGGGTGGGCACTGACAACCAGTGAACTGAATGACCTTGCGATCAAAGGTCTGCCAACAGGTCAGCATGACTTAAGGCTCACCGCCGTTTCTGATGCTGGTGATGGAGCTCCTCAGCAAAGTGCCAGTCAGAATATTTTAGTCACTGTGACAGCTGAAACAGCCAATATTGAAACGTCTGATAAGGATGACCTGGTACTGGGTGGTGAAAAGGCTAGAACCATAAACACTCAAGGGGGAAATGACACTATTGGCGCAGGTCTTGCCGAAAACACTGTCATTGAAGGATCCGGTAACGGGCAAATCTGGGGAGGAGAGCTTAACAAAAGCGGTGATGGAAAACCCGATCACTTCGTCTGGCAGGCGGGTGATGAAGGCGCTGGCAATGCACTGGATATGGTCATGGATTTTGAGCCAGGTCTGGACAAAATAGACCTCTCGGCCATGCTCAATATCCAGTCGGTTTGGAGCACATCACAACTGTCCAGCCAGCTGGTTGTCACTGAATCCGATAATCATAATGCGGTTATTTACTGGACTGACGACAGCACTAACAGTACATCGTCTTTTAATATCAGCAATGGTGACAGTGTGCAGGTTAATGGCTCGGTCAAGCAGCTGATCTATCTCGACAACCTGCCCCTGAATACCCTCATTCCCGGTGGCGACAGTATGACCACAGCGCAAAGACTCAGCTCACTGGTAGAGTCTGGTGCTCTGACAGTCTCCAATCAGTTTGGGCATGAAGGACCTGATGTACTGCACGATACCGTCGGTGGTCTGACTCTGGATGCCGGTGGAGATAATGACGAACTGTACGCTCACTCCTCGGGCAGCACCCTTATTGGTAACAGTGGTGATGATCAGAACATTCTGGGGAGCAGCACCGATACCTCGGTCTGGAAAAAAGGACATGAGGGCACATCCACTAAGCCAGCTTCAGACATTCTGAAAAACTTTGCTTCTGTGGATGGCAATAAGGATGTTGTGGATATCTCAGAGCTTCTGCCTGATGAGGCCAGTCATAGTCTGGATGGCTATCTGAAGTTGGAGCAGAAAAGCAGTGACAGTCTACTTAAAATAGCCACTGAAAACCCCGATGAATGGACCCAGCTCATTGTATTTGAGGACACATTGCTTATTGCTGATGGGCAAACCGCCGATGACGCTCTGAGGCTAATGATTGAACAGGGTCAGCTTCAAACCAATATGATGATTTGAGTCTGAACAGATTGACCCATCTCAGTCGCCTATTTACGGTTTTCTGATCCATTGAATGACAAAGGGCTCACCTTCTCTGAAAGTAAACTTCTGCACCCTGAAAAAATCGCCCTGATCGGAATCCTTTTCTTTTAGTTGCTGTGTATGCCCGAGTTTTTCAGTGGCTTGAACAAGGTTGGTCCAGCGAGACAGCCACCCACTGTTGGCATTAAAAACTTTAGAGAGCTTTATGAAGATGCTCGACAGCAGGTATCCCAGCGCACCATATAACACGCTGTCTAATTCTCCATTGCCAAAAAGCCCTGCTAATACGCCAAGTGAAGTCATAGCAACGACAATTCCCTTTTCCAGCAATGAAAAAGGTTGAGCCGGATTTGAACATAAAGATTTAGCAGCAATTCCCGCTCAAATAGAAACCCCTTGATTTTAAAGGGCTGCAGAGGATTTATAGAATTGGAAGTCGCAGACTTTTTAAATTCATATTTGTACATAATTCAGGCAGATCTCTACGATACCCGG
>NZ_JBPCXO010000165.1:0-1955 GCF_051008435.1 Endozoicomonas sp.
TAGTGAGGGTGTTGCACACATGTCTGATCCTTCAGAAATTTTGATCCTTACAAATCAATCGTCTCCTGAAGGCTATTTCTGTTGCAACCCCTCACTTTTCATCAGCCAACCTGTAAAAGCCCCAAAAAAAGCTGCTTCCTACTGGCCTACGAGAGCACGTATCCAGTATCAACAATATACTGCCCGTACTGGTTGAATCGGGACGCTACCTGACAAAACATTCAGGCTGGAATTCTATCCAATTCAGAACTGACTACAAAAATCAGGTCACCTATTTTCATCAAACATCGCGCAACAAAAGAAAGGGCTCTGAAAGACCTGAATTCATCACTTACCCTCTTCCTGACGAAGGTTGGCTACCCGATCATCATTTACCGGACTTACTGACTGATGAGCTTGACCGTCAACTCTCTGAATCCGGTTTTTCCACTCCCAGTCCGGTGTTCGTAGGCTTTATTCCTGAATCAGTAGCTGACCCTCTGGTTGAACACTCGTTGTTTCTGGACAGTGATGAAATTGTAGATATGATCCACGGCAAAAACACCCACCAGCTGCAGGTTATCTCCAGTCAAAAAGCAAAAGTGCTGGATAAGGATTTACTTCATGAAGTCATGAATATAAACGGCTGGGGTTCTGTGTTTGACATGGATCTTTATACCAATGATAAAGATCATCCCATGTGGCTATGGAACAAATATACCTGGTATCCCTTGCGCCTGAGTTACTTCCCGACCCATTTTATGCAATTCACAATGCGCAGCCCTCAGAGCATTCATCTTCCTTTATTAACAGGGAGCTTTTCCGCAGCCTTAACCCAAGCGCTGGAAAGACAACCTGCCAGCACGGTTAAAACAGCTCTGGGTTTGACTGAAGTGCAGGACGTTTCTGAAGGCATAGAAGCCATTAGAACTCTTGAAGACTATACCCGTTACCGGCATTTCCAAATGCAGCACCAAGTTTACCAGACGCTTCTGGCTTCAGGTGGATGCATCAGTTTCAGGGACTTTATTCAGGACCAATACCAGCATAAAAGAATACTCAACCTGGGACTCACTCCCATCCGAAAATACGCCATAAAAAAATCCATTGAAAGTAATCTGAAAGACCCCAGTTCACAGGTATTTGGTATTCGGGAAAGTGGTACTAATGCAACGGTCCATGCAATCAATGGGTCAATGATGAGCGAAAAAATGTTCTTTCACGCCTTTATCGTACTCAAGAAGGCTTCCAACGGGGCCTATTACCAGAAGGTTCTGGAAATACTGAAGGAAATGAGTAACAGGAAAGAACCGCTGACCAAAAGTTAACGAAGCGATGAACACTCCATCTTTATAGCTTGGAGTGTTCATATTATTGACCTGTTTTTTTCCCGGGCCCTTTCTTCGACGTTGCTTTGCCTATCGCACCCGATGCCGCCAACCCCATGAGACGCTGAAATTTTGGGCATTCCAGATGACTGGGGGCAGAACACTCTGCAGCGTGTCTCAAACCATTACGCATGGCCGTCAACTGTTTAATGGATTTATCCAGCTCGTCCGCCTTGTCTGACAGCATTTTCCGATCGATATCGGGCTGACCGTCCACTCCCAGCATGGGTGCTATTTCATCGAGAGAAAACCCGGCTGTTCGTCCCAAGGCAATTAAAGCAAGACGCTCCAGGACATTGGCGCCGAACACCCGGTGCAGTCCCCGCCGGCCAATGGACTTAATCAATCCTTTCTCTTCGTAATACCGGAGCGTAGAAGCAGGCACTCCGGAACGTTTAACGACCTCTGAAATATCCATAACCGCACCTTGACCTCAAGTCGACTTTAAGTTGTAGGCTAACACTAGGAGCCTGTCGGACTTAAGACTATTTCGGCCTAAATTCCAGAAAGAACGGCCCAATTATTCGATGAATTCGATTAAATAGGTCAACTATTCTCACGAATCCATCGAAGCTGTCTAGAACGCTC
>NZ_JBPCXO010000166.1:0-2272 GCF_051008435.1 Endozoicomonas sp.
CGTAGTGAGGGTGTTGCACACATGTCTGATCCTTCAGAAATTTTGATCCTTACAAATCAATCGTCTCCTGAAGGCTATTTCTGTTGCAACCCCTCACTTTTCATCAGCCAACCTGTAAAAGCCCCGGAATTATCCCATGGCAGGAAAAAGACCTGAATAGAACAACTGTACTGCTTCCAGAGCTTTTGACACCGAGTTGTAAGACAACTGTCATGTTTTATCCATATAACTGCCTTACTATGACCCTATTCGGCCGCCCACAGGCGACTGAATCATTTTCCCGATAAAAATAGATGGAGTCATCATTATGGGCCTAGGCGGTATCAGTATCTGGCAACTGTTAATTGTACTGTTGATTGTTGTCATGCTGTTTGGCACCAAAAGACTGAAAGGTCTTGGCAGTGACCTGGGTGGAGCTATTAAAGGCTTCAAAAACAGTATTGGTGATGACTCCAGCTCTGCTAATAGCGTAACGACTAAAAGTCAGGACGCTGAAAAAAACAGGGAACTCAGTCATAACAAAGCCTGAGGGCGGTCAGAGTGTTTGATATAGGCTTTGCCGAGCTTCTGGTCATTTCAGTACTCGCCCTGGTGATTCTGGGGCCAGAGCGCTTACCTCATGCAATAAAAACCACCATGCAGTGGATCAACTACCTTCGTCGCAGCGCCAGCAATATCAAAGAAACGATGAATAAAGAGTTGAAGGTAGACGAGATCAAACAGGACCTGCAGCCGGAAGAGCTGAACCAACAGGCTCGATCCCTGAAACAGGACGTGACCGTATCAGCAGATAAAACGTCCAAACCATCCGATACCAGGAGCAAGGCAGCCTGAGCGCTGCCTTACCAAGCTGTATTGTCGAGACCTTTATGAATACTGAAACTTCCGCTGTTCACTCAAATCAGCCTCTGATCCAGCACCTGCTTGAGCTGCGAACACGGCTACTGAAAAGCTTAGTTGTCACCCTGCTGTTCTTTGCCGGGCTTTTTTACTTTTCCAGCGATATTTACGAACTGGTTTCTGAACCTCTGCGTATGTTGATGCCTGAAGGCACCAGCATGATTGCGACTGACGTAGCCTCGCCCTTCTTTGCCCCCTTTAAACTCAGCCTGGTGCTGGCCCTGTTTCTGGCTATTCCTTTTATTCTCCATCAGGTCTGGGGATTTATTTCACCCGGCCTGTACAAGAACGAAAAATACCTGGCCATTCCCCTGCTGATTGCCAGTGTCATTTTGTTTTATGCCGGTGTCGCCTTTGCCTATTTTGTAGTGTTTCCGCTAGTCTTTGGCTTTTTTACCACTACGGGGCCTGACAGCGTCACGATGATGACCGACATCAGCAGCTACCTGAACTTTATCCTGAAACTGTTTTTGGCCTTTGGTCTGGCCTTTGAAATACCGGTCGCGACGGTTCTGCTGATCTGGTCAGGTGCCAGCTCTGTTCAATCACTATCCCAGAAACGCCCTTATATTGTGGTGGGCTGTTTTGTTATGGGTATGCTTCTGACGCCACCGGATGTTATATCCCAGAGCTTACTGGCTGGCCCTATGTGGTTACTGTTTGAGCTGGGCCTTCTATTTGCCCGGCTGACACCTTTTATGAAGAAGCCTTCCTGATAAGACATAACGGATTCAAAAGGAACTGAATCCGTTATGAATCCCATAAAGAAAACATCAAAATACTGAATACTTATTCAAAATCAATTTCTCTTAACCTCAAGTAAAAGCCATCCCCTTCACCTTCGCATTTAACATTCGCTGTTTATTTCTATAGATACGACTTAAAAACCACTTTCTTTTTTATAAAACTGTTAATCATCACACAAAAATAAATTCACAGAGTTTGTAAAGTGATCACGAATATAAAAACTGTATAAAATATTCAATAAATATTAATTCAATCATCCATAGAGCAGTAACCAGCCAGGCAGTAGACGACCAACAAACTAATCAACGCTCTGCTTAAAGAGGTTAATGTGAAATCAAAAAATCATTTAAGAAGAATTAATCTTCTCCTTGTTCTCATTCTGTTAATGAGTAGCCGACTGGCATTTTCAGGAGGAGCCGGTAACACTTTATTAAAGGATCTAGTGCTACGCGCTGATCTGGTATTTCAAGGAGAGCTACTGGAAAAAAACGAGGAATTATCGTAGCTTCTTAATAACTGCTGCAAAGCCCACAAGGTAGTATGTGAGAAGCTTTTTCAATCAAGTCCGTCAGCCTTGGAAACGAGCCACTGCCTGTTAACCTGTCTGTCAGATAGTCCCAGAATG
>NZ_JBPCXO010000167.1:0-5587 GCF_051008435.1 Endozoicomonas sp.
ATTGCCGCAACTACCCACGAGATAAACGAAAGTACAGCATATTTGTACCTCTGAAACTCAAGTGTGGCATGGCTTATAACCAAAACCTTTTATCCCTGTAAAATCATCAGGGGTGCTGAATAGTTACCACTGTTTTCAGCCATGGCCGGGTCTGTGTTGATGTGTTCGAGTCCAGACATCTGGGCAACAACTTTTCTGTCCAGGTTGCTGCGATCTATCACTTCGTGGCAGGACTGGCAGTATTTTGCATAAATACGCTGACCACGAACGACTTTGCCCTGTTCAATGGTTCCGAGAATCTCTTCATGCCACTGAGGGGATTGCAGGCTTTTGAGATGGGCTTCCAGTCTTTGTAGATTGACAATGTCGATGGACGATTTGAAATCAATGTGCTTGCGTTTATGGTCCTGTCCGGTCAGCCAGGAAGAAAGGCTGAAGCCGGAATCACTGGCTGTCCAGTCCAGAATGCCAAAAACTCCCAGCACTTCTCCGGTGTTGCGTCCCAGAGGACCGAGTCCACTGTTGCCTGCCAGACCATTCCACTGAACGTAATCCGATTGGGCAATATCCCAAAGGAATGGATAGCTGACAGGTGCATTAGGCTCATTGAAAAGAGCGTTTCTAACGTAAAGCGTTTCCTTGATGGAAAGTCCCGGGTAGCCAGGCTCCTTTGACATCAGTCGCTCGATGATCAGAGAGAAATCAGCATTACCGAGAATGGTCTCATTGACACCTTCGAGCACTTTATTCACTTCTGTCTGTGACAGAATGTGTCTACCTGAGGGGGTGGTAACTGAAGCCAGGGCGTCCTCAACATTTTCCTTGCTGAGTACATACTGAAGAACCCGGTTATAGATGCGTCCAAATGCATCCAGACGGGCATGGCCGTATTTTACCTTGCTGTGGTTAATGGTGTTGTAGAGCTGAGTGATTTCAGTCCATTTTTCGAGATCAGCAATCACCTGTTCTTCATTTTTATAATCATTCTTGAGAGCCAGAACATTTTTAATAAAGTGCTCTCTTTTATCATTATCGCTGAGCGTCTGCTTCATGGTGGCTTCCAGGCTGGTCAGGAAGCCAACCATGTCAGTCATAGCCGGTCCGCCGTCAATACGAATGCCTGTGCCCTGGTAGTTAACCTGAGAGGTATGGCAGGCTGCACAGGTATAACCCATATAGTCTTTGCCCAGATAAGTCTCTTTGACAAAACCTACTGCAAGACCATCAGGGTTGAAGAAGGTAGGCTTCTGAGGCAGGTAGCGGTATTTATCCATGTTCATGTTGTCACGAACAAGGGTTTCTGAACCTTTTTGTTCAAGCGTCAGGTAGAAGTCATAGGGTAAGAGGGCGGAGCCTTGAGTCGTGTTGTAGTACCACAGGCTATCCGATGCAGACCAGCCCTGATCCAGGTAAACAGGGGTTGAGTAGCTCTCATTGAATTCACCGTTTTCAATAGCTACCGCTCCTCTCTGGGGGTCATCATCCCAGGACTGGTAAGTTTTACCGGCAATAAAGGTCAGTGTGATAGAAAGGGCAATACCCAGACAGATAAACTTGATCGCCTTTTTGTTAAGCTTGATCAAGTCTCGAGCGGCCTTGATCAGCTGGCTGACAAGTTGGAGAGCCATGATAAATGTCCCTATAGTTATGGCAAAAAAATAATTTGTTTTTATATGTTTGGCAGGGCCTGTTGATTTCTGGTGTTTTATTATTTTTCTATGAAATAACAGCTTTTCTGACTTTATGAGTTTTTGCTGTTCCATGTCAGCGTTCTTCAAAACTCACGGCAGTTTGTTATTTTTTACCAGAATGTATGCTTTTTGGTATTGGGCAAAATTTGAACTTGCAAGGGGCGTTTTGTTATGGAAGCCACATTTCCCTGAGGCTCTATACCCATCGCCTTTCAAGATGCTACGTTGTTGTCAGCGTTCGCTCACCCCGATCACCTACTACTCGTAGGCTCACGGGGATTCGCTTTCTTGTCGCCTAGTAGCATCTTGAAGTCCAATGGGTATATGTCTGTTTTATGCCTTTATTATTTTACGTTAGTCGTATATCTGCACAAGACGGTGCCCGACAGACCCGGTTCTTTCCTGAATGTTTAGCTTCGTACAGAGCATCGTCTGCTTCTTTCAGAAGTTTGTCGAGCGTATCAGTATTCGGGCCGGTAGCCGCGATACCCAGACTGATACTGAGCGGGACAGGGCCCCCTTTATAGAGTGATGCTGAATTCCTGAGGCGCTCGGCGATCTGTACGCCCCGAAGAGCATCGGTCTGAGGGAGTAGGACTACAAATTCTTCGCCGCCATAGCGGGCAATCAGATCCTTCTGACGGAGTTCTTTGCGCATACGGTTGGCCAGCTCGGAGAGCACTTTATCGCCAGCAGGGTGTCCGAAGCGATCATTGATCTGTTTGAAGTCATCAATATCTATGAAAATCAGACAAGACTGAGGCTGAGCAGAATCTTGCCGGTGAACCAGCTCTGAGGCTTCGTTCACAAATGCTCTGCGATTAAGCAGGCCTGTGAGCGAATCCAGGCTGGCCTGCAGCTTCCAGAAGCGGGTTTGCTGGTTCGCCTGAAACAGGGTTCGGGCATGTGTACTGATGTCGGTGATCTGTTGCCACTTTAGTGTTTTCTTGCGCTGATTTCCCGGGGAAACGACCAGTAACGTGTGATGGTTTTCTTCTGTATGAAGCAGGAATACCCAGTATTTAACCCCGTTTCTATCTTCCAGCCGAACATGATGTTCCTGATCAGAGCCGATGACGTTCAACAGTTCATCTTCAATATTATCAATACTGCTCTTGAGAATTTGGGCTGCTTTCGGGTAATGACTGCTGATATCCCAGTGACTTTTTCTTTTCACCAGAATCATCGAAGGCGTTCCTGGCATAACGGCATCCAGAGTCTCGAGAATACGTTCTCGAATAGCCTTTTCATCCATTAATGCATTAGCAGGCGCCTGAAGATGTTTTCGCAGGGCTGAATCAAATATCCGTCGTTTGTCGTTATGGGTTGTCACCAGATTGATGGAGATAGCCTGACGGTGTTTGTGTTTACGGTTGACCCAGTATAAGCCGGTAATCAGCAGGGATTGCAGAGCAATGAGAGCCAGTTCTGCCTGGTTAGGAATGGCTCTGGGCCAGTCGCTGGAAACCCAGCTGCTAAACAGAGCAAAGAAGAGAGTGGCCATGACAGGTAAAGCCAGTTTAGCCGGTCGCACTCCCTGGGCAAAAATCGTCAGCAGGCTGGAAGTTAATATGGCCGCTGTGATGGCTATCATCATAAATGCAGCGTTCAGTAGCATCAGCTGCTGAGTCATAAAGAAGCTGAAAACGAAGCCAACCGATAAGCAGCAGAGCCAGAGCATCAGTCGATCAGCTCTGGGCGTATAGAGCGCCAACAGTCCGAGATTCTTATAACAGGCCAGAGCAGATACAAGACAGGCTACGGTCATGGTCAGAACCCAGAGGCCCGGGTCGCCAGACCAGTTGATCATCCGAAAGATCTCACCTTGATACATCAGAACCAGTGTTGTGGTTGTCAGCAGATGTGCGGTAAGTAACAGATAAGATTGATGCCGGGTATAGATCATCACAGCAGCCGTGCCGATCAGAAACAGTAACAGCAAAGCCAGTAGTGAGGCCGAAAACGCCTGATTCTTATATTCATCCAGAGTGTAGAGAGATTGCGGCCAGATACTGGGGTTTAATCTGTTGGGAGCTGAATTGTCGATTCGCAGATAGAGCGTATGTATTTTGTCGTCTGGCAGGGAGAGTTTCAGAACCCGTGGGTCTGACTTACGACTATGACTGCCGGTACCCAATGAGGTGATTCGATAACCATTGTCAGAAGGCGTAAAAACATCCAGTTTCTTGTGCGGTGTTCTTCTGAATACCAGTATCCAGTCAGAGTTAAGTGAGTGGTTCAATGTCAGACGAAGCTTATACCAGCGATCAGTGGCGCTGGGTTGCTTGCCGGAAAGGATGGCTTGTGGTGCTGAAACCGGGGTGAGGTAACTGGCCAGTTCTACTGGCCCCGCTGGCGAAGACTCAGCGACAGAAGCAGCCTGGCTTGTCTGGCCAATAAAAAAGGTCAGCAGTATCACCAGCAAAACCCTGATGAAGTGAGCTGTTCGTAGAGAGCAGGATGAGTAGGTCAATGGAACCTGCAAATCAGGCAGTCCTCCTTGACGAAATTACAGCTTTTCATTGTTCTTAGGGGGCTGTTTCTTGAAATCTAGTTATTCTGTAAACGATTGTGACACAGAGAAGGCGTTTAGGCCAAGACACCAACTCGGAAATTTCATAATGGTCGAGCTTCTTGCTCTGCTGTTTTTTCGATTGACACACTTTCTCGTCCCATTCATGTTTACTTGCCTGGATCTGACGAGAAAATATTGTTACGGCGGGAATATGCCAACAGACGGCAAGAGCTAGCTGGTTTCATCCGGATGCAGTTGCCGATTATAGTGCTCCTGAGCCTGGCCTATTTCTGCCCCGGTTTCCCTCCCGCTGCCTGGGCGGCTACGGCGGCCTCCGGCGTGCTTAACGGGTCTAGTGGAGACTTGACTGCCCAAAGGCTGGAAGAATTTGGCACTGATTGTAGCTATGCGGTCATGAGTACCTATCCTGTAGTGGCCTGCTTTATGGCGTCTTCAATCGTCCGGTAATTCAAATACTCGCATCCTTCTGGAGTCAACTTCAGGTCATAAACACCCTCACACTTGAATTCGAAAGATTCTGCCTTAATAATCCAGTCATCAACGCATCCATAAGGATCAACTATTCTCCCTGAAATGAAATACCCACTCTCACAGATGTCCTTGCTGGTTAATTCAAAAGGGCCATCATCAACAAAAAAAGATTCCTTGAAACCTCTACCTGATTCATTCAGATAAGGTGTAACTTCCCTAGTTGAGCTGATCACACGCCGGAATCTCATGATTCCTGTAACCACGTCGCCATACTGTCCTAATGTATGATCGAGTATCCACAACTTAATAGCCGGAACGATAAGGTCTTCACCGTCTCTTACAGGGTTTCCGAATGTGCTTTCGTATATATTGAATCCATCGAAATGACCATTAAATAAAACACTCATTTGACTATCTCCTCTTTCTCAAAGCAGTACTTCTAATTTTATCCTTTCGTAAATCTCCACCATCTGTGTAATGGAATTCTTGATTTGCAAACCTTTCCAATAAAGGCTCATTCTTAAAAATCACTTCAAGGCTCAGGCTTTCAAGAACATCGTTCTCAGGTAATTTCACAAATGGATTGTTGTTGTACCCATTAATAGTTATTACACCTCCGGGCTTCAGCACTCTGGCCGCCTCTGGTAACCAGTCCATTGTACTATCTGTCCTGCTATGCTCCTTGGGAATGTAAGGGTTATTGGTGACTATCTCATCAACCGAGTTCGTCTTGACGGGCAAATCGATTGCTGAACCCCTGATCCCTGATCCCTGATTCAGCCCTTGTATCCAAGTTGATTGCACCGGGGTTCATCGAATGTTTCCCGCCGAACATATCAAGAATCACTTTCCCATCGTGATCAACGCTTAGCCCGTCGATCTGGGAATA
>NZ_JBPCXO010000168.1:0-4995 GCF_051008435.1 Endozoicomonas sp.
TCTTGGAATAAGAGAATGGGTCTGTTCAGAGTGCGGAGCTGAACATCTGCGTGACGTAAACGCAGCAAGAAACATTCTTGCGGTCGGGCATGACCGTCTAGCTGTAGGAATCCCCGTCCTTTAGGGCGGGGAGGATGCCAACTCTTGTCATGGAGTATTGACATTACTCCAGCAGATTGACTGTCAGTCTGTTCATTTGTCATGTTCGTTCTTATTAAATCCGGGTTGTTGACCCGGATTTTTTTTTGCCTGCGTGATTGAAGTTTTCACGCTGGTATCAATGAGCTAACAAGCTATTTGATCTGGGGAGATAATCAGAAAATTACCCGCCAATCGTTTTCATTAGTACACCTTTCAAGACAAATCCCAGTACGCCGAGACACAAAGCACCGAAAAGAACGATTGTGCCAAACTTTCCCGCTTTCGACTTTTTAGCCAGATCATAGACGATGAAGCCCATAAACAGCACCAGGCCTGTTAAAAGGACTTTCATCATCAGGCTTTCAAAATTGTCGATATCCATAACCTGTACTCCAGCGAATAAGCCTGCACATTCTATCTCCGATGAATTCTATGTCTACACTGAAATAAGAAGAACCGGCAGTTGTAAACGGGAAGTAGAGTTGAGCTGGAGAGAATTCAAAGTGCCATAGCGAGAAATAGCCATTGATCAGGGAGTGCATGGCTGATTTCTTTGCCAACAGGAGAAAAAATCCATGGCCTCCCGTATCAGACTGATCGACGTCACCAAGCTGAAGAAGTCGTCCTGGCTTGTTCAACAAGAATCAGAAGCTGTAGTCAAGTCCGCCAAAGAAGGCATAAACAAGCAGACAGGCTTTATGGATTCTGTAGGCATGGACAAAAAGAAACTGCGCGAATTTATCAATGGCGATGCCTGGCCAGCCAACTTCAAGCATAAAGCCCGTCAGGAACTGATCAAGTTCAACGATGAACTTAAGAGTGGCCTTTCTCAAGAAGCATCACTGAAACGAAAAGAGCTAAGGCTGGCCAATCGATTGTTGAAACCCAAGACGAAATCAAGGTCCTCGGGCAGGCGGCATCGGACCGGTTTTGTTTGATCGAACGAGAAGAGCTGTAGAGTCCACCAAAAAAGCAGGTTGTGCTTTTTTACTGAATATTAACAAGGATGACAGGGACGGCTTTTCATGGCTACCGTTAATGGAGTTAACAGTAATAACAACATCAATATTGTTGATGCTTCCCAGCTTAGTCAGCAGGATTTTATTTCAGCCGTTTATCTCGAACGGGGAAATATGCTGGATGCAGAAGTTCGTAGAATCGTCGGTGAGATAGAAACCTCTAACCAGTTACTGGTTAATGTCAATAATCTGATCAATAAATCCAACATAGCCCAATACGGCTCCAGCCAGTATACAGCAACCTCCTGGACCACAAATGGTAATAACATTGTGCTGGATAATGGTTATGGTATTGCTATTCAGCCTGATGCGGAGGGGAATACAACGTTTACTTTGATAGACGCTGAAGGGAACCAACTCAATTATCAGAATCAGACTCTGGTGCCTGTTGCTCAGGGGTCAATATCGGATGCTAATCAGGTAGGAATACCTGTGATGAATGATATGACTATGGTGCTAGACGATGGTACAGAGATTACGTTCCAGACCTCTGCCTCAGGAGCGCCTTTCGATCCATCCAATCTGTCGGGTGGTTTGGCAAACATTACCGGAATTTCTATAACAAGGGGTAACCAGGGTTTATCGGTGACCAATTTAAACTCTGCTAACCCAGTGATTGGAGCACCGAGCCTGGATGGCACTACTCTGGATGCTGCCAGTAATGATGGTTACGTACTGCTGGAAGCCGGTGGGCTTCATTCCTGGGAATATGATGGAACAAATACCAACCTGATGACCAGTCAGGATCCCAATGACCCCAATGCAACACTCAGTGGCTATGCCGCTCGTAAAGTGGCTTTCCAGAATAGCTTCACCAATGAGGTGACTGGTGGCATGCCTGTATTGACTCAGGAAGAACGTGACATTCTCAGTAACCTGTTAAAGATCAATTACTCTGATGCCAGTGGAACCGGTAATTTGACACCAGAGGAATGGGCTTCACTGAAGACGTCTCTCAATGCTGCAAAAGAAAACCTGACCGGAAGTAACCAGTTGCAGACGGTCCAGCTGCAGAGAGCGATGGCAACTTATAACCAGAACTTTGATGCTATGTCTAACTCGCAGAACAAAATATATTCACTCCTGAGAGATGTTATCAACAACGTGAAATGATCGTTTACTCAAGGCTGATGCCAATGTGACTGATGCCTTCATTCCTGGCCAAAGCCCTGATCTGTTTCATAACACCAGGGTTTTGTTTGCTTCGGCTGATCTGATCCAGTACTTCCTGAATAAACGTCATCTGCTGCTGATAAAGTTCATGCTGCTCTATATATTGCTGCAGCTCAGTACCTTTAAGCTCTTCAGCTTCTGTGTACTTGATGAATTTACCTATAGTGCTCAGTGACAATGTTAGAGCGCTGGCTGTTTCGCCGGCATCGGGCTCCATGGCACAGTTGACTGCACAGATCATACTTACGACACTGTCGTGGGCTGGAACGGCCCCGAACATCTCCAGTTCATCCAGGTCGGGTACGTTTAGTTCAAGCTTCTCCAGGAGCCGCTCAAAGTTTTTAGCGGATTGGTAGCCTGCAACGTTATCCCAGAGCATATTCAGGCAGTGTCGAGCTTCTTCTGGTTGACCAAACTCTGCTAGCTCGGCAAACAGGGCAAAGTTGGGCCAACCTCTCTCGCAAACGGCTGTTGCTAAGGCTGAAAGCTTCCAGGCTGGAAGTTTGTCGAGCTGGCGTAAAAACTCGGCGTATTGTTTATGTGTATTCAAGGTGAAACCTCAGACCAGAATATCTGGAAAGGGATTCTAGCGGGATTATCCCGGGATGGCACTGCTGGGAAGAAATTCTAGAGGAGATGGGGTCTGGCAGGCAGGACTAAAACTTCAAAGCCCTGTAATTAAAGCTGCCATTTAAAATTAACTGTGAAGGAGTCCAGGTTGTAATCAGAATTGAGTTCAATCTTGGAGTTATCAAACATACAGGTCTCAGCTTTAACTTTGCTGCTGAATCGGACCTTTCCACAATCACCAAATTCAAACTGAGTTTTTTTCTTGATGAAATCCATTCCTTCTTTGATCGGTCTGGCAGCACCAATGTAATCTAAGCCGAGAATAGCAGCGCTTGCAGCAGCTTGTCCGGCTAACTTTTTGGGGTCGGTAACAGCCTTATAAATGAAGGAACTAACTTTTTTCTGATTGATTTGGGATTTTTCGCGAATAGACAGCTCAGGCATTGTATTGACGCTCTTTCTCCGATTGATGGTTCTGGTAGAAAAAGGGTCAATTATTGAAACATCTTGAGAATAAGCCGTGCTGTAATGAGGCGCTCCAGAATAGTAAATACCTTCTTTATCACACATTGCAACGACAGGGAATAAGGTCATCATCAGGCATGACCCCCATTTGCAACACGTATTACAGCTGTTTAAAGACTTGCTTCCATCCATGGTGCTAATCCTTAGCGCAGCGTTAACAACGCTTCCAACCAATTATACTGCCAGTCCATACACCATGCTGGCAAGAGAAAGACTCTTGTTAAGTAAGTTAAGCATGCTGAGGTTAAAGTGCCTTGAATTTTCTGTTCAATATAACGACATAATATATGAAGGTTTTGTCATTATTATATTGTGAAATAATTGCTCAGGATGGCTACGATGAACGGTATTAAAAGAGAAAATCGCTTCATAATTCATTGGTTGTTTTCCCTTGTACTGTTCGGTTTATTACTCGCTTTTTCCCTGAGTTTTGAAGTTTACAAAAAAATTCCGGTATTTGGCTTTATCGGCTACGGATTAGTCATCTTGAACCTGTTATGGGCTCTTAATCAGGCCAGTAAGCCATGGCATTATATTGCTGTGAGTTTGTTCCTGATTTTATTCGGCACGCTTGGTTCATTGGATATTGTTCTATCAAAAGATGAAATGTTAGAGACACTTCTGTTACTGAATCATGAATGGTTGGATTTATCGGGTTTGAATGTCCAGTCATTGGATGACTATGTGAATGTACTGATGTTGCTGTTGAATGTTTTTACCAGTGCACTGGCAGGCAGTGCACTGTTCTATGGTTTGAATCGCAGAAATTTTGAAGAGTGATCAACAATCTAGTCTGGCTTTATGCCCTGGACATAAATTTACCGGTCTCTGTATTAATCTTGATGATTTCACCATTGCTCAGGTATTCCGGTACCTGAACTTCAAGGCCGGTGCTTAGTCGTGCAGTTTTTGTACGAGCTGCAGCAGAAGCACCTTTTATAGCGGGTGAGGTTTCAACGATTTCAAGAGCAATGGATGAAGGCAGTTCAACAGCCAGTAATTGACCATCAACCAGCAACGCTATTAAGCCTTCCATGCCATCAGACATAAAGGGAAGTTGTTCTTCAATAGTGCTTGAATTGACCAGGTACTGGCTGTAATCCCCACTGTCCATAAAGGTGAATTCATCGCCTTCACGATACAGAAATGAGACGGTTCGGCGGAGTAGGTCAACGTCAGCAAACTGATCATCGCCAGTACAGGTCATATCCAATTTCTGGCCACCAGGGACAGAATTGAAACGAAATTTATAGAGGGTTGAGGCACCGCGAGCGGATGGGCTCTTTGATTCCTGTTGCCGGAGAATGTAGTACTGATTTTCAATCTGAACAATCTGACCTTTCTTCAGATCTTTGGCGTAGGCCATTGGTTTCAACCTCGGTACAAAGGGACTGAGCAAATTCTATCACAGGACAGAAACTGCTATGAGTTCGTGAGTGGCTTCCTTAAGTCCCGCTTAACTTTGAGGTAATGAGCGAGCAGGCTGTACTTTTGGTAAGAGAGTACAGTTTTCATACACTTTGCAGTCTAATCTACAGCATCAGCTTGTGTTCATAATTGTTCCGCT